>CANGLU010000019.1 GCA_947455025.1 Hyphomicrobiales bacterium | reverse complement strand
GCGGAATTGGTGTCTGGCGTGCTGGTTGGCGCAATTATCGGTTGGCAACTTGATCAATGGTCGGGTATGTCGCCTTTGTTTTTGATTGTGTTTCTGATACTGGGCGTTGCGGCCGGTTTTTGGAACATGATGAAATCGGCAAGCGTGTCCGTGAAGCGGAAATGAAATTCTTCAAATCAGACGGTCTGATTTGACGTAACGAGGAGCGAAGAACGTGGCGGCTGAAAGCGAAGGGGCAATCGACCCCATCCACCAGTTTGTGATCGAACCCATGTTCCACCTTGGGGGCCTGACCGTCACAAATTCGGCCGCGTACATGATCGCCATTTTGGTGGTTGCTACGTTCGTCATGATTATCGGCACCGCGCCTAAGGCACTTGTACCGGGTCGCCTTCAGTCTCTGGGCGAAGTGGCTTATGAGTTTGTGGCCAGCACGGTGCGTGGCTCGGCAGGCCATGAAGGCATGCGTTTCTTCCCTCTTGTCTTCTCGCTCTTTATGTTTGTGTTGATCGCCAATCTGATTGGCTTGATCCCTTTCACCTTCTCGGTGACAAGCCACATCATTGTTACCTTCGCACTGGCTGCGATCGTAATTCTCACCGTTATTTTGTATGGCTTCTATAAGAATGGCCTGCATTTCTTAGGTCTCTTCGTGCCGTCGGGCGTATCGCCGGTGCTGTTGCCTTTGCTCGTTTTGATCGAAGTGATCTCGTTCATTTCCCGCCCGATCAGCCTTTCCGTTCGTTTGTTCGCCAATATGTTGGCAGGGCACATTACGTTGAACGTGTTTGGCGGTTTCGTGGCCATGCTTTTGGCGTCAGGCACATGGGCGGTGATTTTATCGCCTTTGCCTTTTGCGATGACGGTCGCGCTATCCGCGCTCGAACTTCTCGTGGCCTTCTTGCAGGCTTATGTTTTCGCCATTCTCACTTGCGTCTATCTTAACGACGCGATCCATCCCGGCCACTAATCGAGTGTCTGGTTATCTATCCCACTGATCCAACCATCTCATAGGAGCACACCATGGATCCCGTCTCTGCAAAATATATCGGCGCTGGTCTCGCGGCTATCGGCATGGGCATCGCAGCCATCGGCGTCGGCGTGATTTTCGGCAACTTCTTGTCGGGCGCGCTGCGTAACCCATCGGCTTCCGACAGCCAGTTCGGCCGCGCCTTCATCGGTGCAGCACTTGCCGAAGGTCTTGGCATTTTCGCGTTCCTTGTCGCGATTTTGCTGCTCTTCGTGATCAAGTAAGGTCTTTGCCATTGGGGCGGTTCAGCCGCCCCTTCGGCCCTTATTCATTGGTCTTAAGCGCGAGAAGAGATAATGGCTTCGACAGAACAGACGAATACCGAAGTCGGTCATGATGGTGGCCACGCAAGCGGCGTGTTCCCTCCCTTTGACCCATCGACCTTCGGCAGCCAATTGCTTTGGCTGGCCATCATCTTTGGCGCCCTCTATCTATTAATGTCACGTGTTGGTTTGCCGCGCGTCGAAGGCATTCTTGCCGCGCGCAAAGCGGCCCATGACAGCGATCTTGCTGAAGCAGCACGCTTGCGTGCCGAAACAGAAGACGCCATCGCCTCTTTTGAAAAGGCCTTGGCCGACGCCCATGCGCATGCCGAAGAAATCGGACAAAGCACACGGGATAAGCTCAACGCCGAAATCATCGCCAAGCGCAAAGCGTTTGATGCTGAGTTGACCGCCAATCTCGACGCTGAAGAGCATACGATTGCGGCCAACAAAACCAAAGCCATGCAGAATGTCGGTGAGATCGCAACAGAATCGACCATTGCTATTATCCAACATCTGACCGGCCAAGCGCCGAGTGCTGCGGATGCTTCCGCTGCCGTCAGACATGTCTCGAACGCTTAAGGGAGACGGCCACCATGGACGCTGAAGTTTGGGTTGCCATCGCTTTCGTTGTATTCCTCGGCGTACTGTATCGGTTCGGGGCGTTCTCGACGATCATTGGTGCTTTGGACAATCGTTCAGAGGCCATTCGTAAAGAATTAGAAGAAGCAAAAGCGTTGCGCGACGAAGCCCAACGCGTTTTCCACGAATACAAGGCCAAGTTTTCGGCGGCCGAAAAAGAAGTCGAAGCGATTATCGCTCGCGCCAAGGCTGATGCGGCTCGCTATTCCGCCGAAGTCGATGCCGAATTCGAAGGCTTCATGGTCCGCCGCCGTGCAATGGCTGAAAAGCGCATTGCGCAAGCCGAAGCATCCGCTATGGCCGAAGTTCGTGCCGCTGCCGCCGATGCCGCCGTGAAAGCGTCGGAAAGCATTCTGCGCAGCACGTTAACGGGCGCGGCTGGTGAAGCCTTGGTGACAAAGAATGTCGCCAATTTGCGGTCTGAGTTTAACTAACACTCTATATCCCGTCCCTTCTCCTTCAAGGAGAAGGTCCCTGCGGAGCAGGGGGATGAGGTTCTGGTGGTTGCCTGATAAAGCTCAACCATCCATCCTCAATGATGACCGTTAGTCCCTCATCCGGTCGCTCCGCGACCACCTTCTCCCCAACGGGAGAAGGAATTCACTGACCAACCACTTCCCTAAACGCCTTCAAATCACGCCAAGCAAAGCGTTTTTGCATCGGCTGTCGCAAAAGATAAGCAGGCGGTAACGTCGCCATCATTTTTACGCGGTGCCCGCCGTTCTCCACATCAAACCAGTGACCGCGCAATTTCAGCATGCTTTCGCTGCGTCCCACGAGCAATTGCGCCGGCAGCGCGCCGAGCGCCAAGATAAACCGTGGCTTCACCAATTCCACCTGTCGAAGCAGAAAAGGCGCGCAGACCTCCAATTCTTGCACCGTCGCGGCGCGGTTGCCCGGCGGACGCCATGGAATGGATGTCGTCAATACAAGTCTGTCGCGCTCAAGCCCGATCGCCTTCATCATCGCATCGAGCAAAACACCGGGGCGGCCTGAAAACGCCTCCCCGCTCCGGTCATCATCGGCCTCGGGCGCATCGCCGATCACCATGATGCTGTTCTCGGAAGCGGCATTGGCCAAAATGCAGCTTTTGGCGGTTCGGCTCAGCGGACATCCTTCAAAACTGGCCAAAGAGGCGCGTAATTCATCCAAAGTCGCGGACGCCGCAGCCCGTGCGCGCGCCTCCTGAATCCAGTCATTGGCCGGACCAGGCGTCACAAGCGTAACCGCCGAGACTGAATCGCGTGGTTTAGCCGCCATTCCGGCGGGCTCGGATCGCGATGCGATGCGTTTGGGCGTATCACGAGGCGCCTGCGCGTCGCTCGCCGCCTCTTGAAAGCGATCATGCGGAACATCGTCCAGCGCGGCGTCAACGCCTGCTGCGACATGCCAGGCCAATAGCTCGGCCGCCATCTTTCGCTCGTCATTCAATCCCGTGCTCATCGCTAAACTCTATTGGGCTTGGTGATAAAGTTCCAGTCTTTCGTCGCCCTATGACGCAACAGTGTCGGGATAGGTTGCGAGTGTGCAAAAGTCTTGCGATAGAGGATGCGAAGAACGTTCAACCCGCGATTCACCAAAGAGGATTGTTCATGGATCTGGCTGAGGCACGCATGACCCCACGCGAGGGCATGGAATTCGATGTGGTAATCGTGGGTGCAGGCCCTGCAGGCCTCTCCGCCGCTATCCGCTTGAAGCAGAAAAATCCGGATCTCTCCGTTGTTGTCGTCGAAAAAGGCTCGGAAGTCGGCGCCCATATCCTCTCAGGCGCGGTCATTGATCCAATTGGCCTTGATCGCTTGCTGCCCGATTGGCGCTCAGATGCCGACGCGCCGATCAAGACGGAAGTCACCGACGATCATTTTCTGATGCTTGGACCAGCAGGCGGCATCCGCCTGCCCAATTTCCTGATGCCCAAGCTCATGTCGAATCACGGCAATTACATCGTCTCGCTCGGCAATGTCTGCCGTTGGCTCGCGACCCGCGCCGAGGCGCTTGGCGTTGAAATCTATCCGGGCTTTGCCGCGGCCGAAGTACTTTACGGCGAAAAGGGCGAAGTCGTTGGCATCGCCACCGGCGATATGGGCATTTCCAAGCAGAATGAAGTCAAAGACAGCTTCACCCGCGGCATGGAATTGCGCGCGAAATACACGCTCTTTGCGGAAGGTGCACGCGGTAGCCTCACGAAGACACTGATCAAAAAATTCCGCCTTGATGAAGGCCGCGATCCCGCCAAATTCGGCATCGGCATCAAAGAACTTTGGCAGGTAAAGCCCGACAAGCACCGTCTAGGCCTTGTGCAACATTCCTTCGGCTGGCCCTTGGATGGCACGACAGGCGGCGGCTCCTTCCTCTACCATCTCGAAGACAATCTCGTCGCCGTCGGCTTTGTGGTGCATCTCAATTACCAGAACCCGACTTTGTCGCCATTCGACGAATTCCAGCGCTTCAAAACGCATCCGATGATCCGCGAGACCTTTGAAGGCGGCAAACGCCTGTCTTATGGCGCGCGCGCCATCACCGAAGGCGGCTGGCAATCGGTCCCGAAGCTCACCTTCCCAGGCGGCGCGCTGATTGGTTGCGCGGCGGGCTTTGTCAACGTCCCGCGCATCAAGGGTTCGCACAATGCTGTGTTATCCGGTATTCAAGCGGCCGATCACATCACAAGCGCCCTTCATGAAGGCCGCTCAAACGATGAGTTGACGGATTATGAGGCCGGATGGCGCTTCTCGGCCATTGGCCGCGATCTACGCAAAGTGCGCAATGTGAAGCCGCTTTGGTCGAAATTCGGCACTTATATCGGCATCGCGCTTGGCGGCCTCGATATGTGGACGAATGATCTTTTCGGCTTCTCGTTTTTCGGCACGTTAAGCCACGGCAAGGCGGATTTTGAAACGCTCAAGCCCATCAAATCGATCACACCGATCTCCTACCCGAAGCCAGACGGCGTCGTGTCCTTTGATAAGCTTTCCTCGGTGTTTTTAGCCTCCACCAACCATGAGGAAGACCAGCCCGCGCATCTCACCCTTGCGGATGCGTCGATCCCGATTGGCAAAAACCTGCCGCTTTATGGTGAGCCTGCCCGGCTTTATTGCCCCGCTGGCGTCTATGAAGTGACCTATTCAAACGCCGAGACAAAGGCCGATCCAAAATTTGTGATCAACGCGCAAAATTGCGTTCATTGCAAAACCTGCGACATCAAGGACCCGTCGCAAAACATCAATTGGGTAACGCCGGAAGGCGGCGGCGGACCGAATTATCCAAATATGTAACGAAGCCTTATTGTTTCTCTTCCATTTTAGCGGGGCACTCGTTAACCACATCGTATGCCTACACACGATTCAAGCGTTTGGTCCTTTCCTATGCCTCGTCCTTCCGTGCGATCCGCTAGCGCCATAACAGGACTTTTGGCCCTGATGGCGATCGGCCTTGCCTGCCCGGCTTTTGCCGAGGCGGATAAAGCCTCGGGCCTTGATCGGACCACCGCCAATACGCTTTCGGGCAATTACCTCGCAGCGCTTGTCGCCGGCCTGTCATCGGATACGTCGGCCGCCGCACAATTCTACGCGGAATCACTCAAATTCGATCCCCACAGCGCCGACCTCGCCGAACGCGCTTTCGTCACGATGCTGGCCGAAGGCAATATGACGGAAGCGGTGCGCATGGCGCAGACGGTCAGCCGCAAAAACCCCAATAACGGAATCGTGCAGCTGATCATGGCGGTGGGCGCCATTCGGGACGGGCAATTCAACACCGCCAAATCAGCGCTGAAGCGCAGCGGCAGCAAACAGAACAGCGATCTGACGGCTTCCCTCCTGACCGCATGGTCATTGGCCGGAGCGGGCAATTCTAAAAAGGCGCTCGAAACCATCGAGAAAATGCCCGATGATCCTGCAACGCGTCCGTTTCGCAATCTGCATGCGGGACTGATTGCCAAATTGGCGGGCAATACCGACGAAGCCTTGATCCTCATAAAATCAGCCTATGAAAGCGACCGTAACTCGGTCGTAACGGCTGATATTTATGCGCGCAGCCTCGTAGCGCTCGGTAAGGCTGATGAGGCCAAATCGGTCTATCAGGAAATCGCCAAAGTCTTGCCGCGTCACCCGCTCATCCGCGATGCGCTTGATCGTCTCGAAAACGGCAAGCCGCTTGAAGATCGCATCAAGAATGAAAAGCAAGGCGCGGCTGAAGTTCTGTTCGGTTTAGGCAGTGCGGTCACGCGCGATGGCGATGAGCTTTCATCGCTGATTTACCTGCGTCTCGCGACATGGCTGCAGCCCGACCACGCATCGGCCAATGTCGCCATCGCCGAAACCTATGAGCGCATGAAGCAATTGGACTCGGCTGTCTCGGCCTATGAAAAAGTTCAAAGCGATTCACCCTTGCGCATCTCCGCCGATATTCAACGCGCGCTCGATCTCGAGCAGCTTGGCCGTTCGGATGAAGCCATCGCATTGCTCAAACAAACCAATGCGCGGCTCGTCGATCACACCGAGCCTCTGATTGCGCTAGGCAATATTTATCGCTCTAAAAAAGCCTTTGCTGAAGCGGCTGAAGCCTATTCCGGCGCGCTCAAATCCATTGGCGCGCCCAATCAGGGCCATTGGAGCATCTATTACTCGCGCGGCATTGCCTATGAACGCTTGAAGCGTTGGCCGGATGCTGAAGCCGATTTCCGCAAAGCCCTTGAACTATCGCCAGAGCAGCCCTTGGTTTTGAACTATCTCGGCTATTCCTGGATCGAACAAAACAGCAATCTCGATGAAGCCTTTCGCATGCTGCGGCGCGCGGTCGAACAACGTCCAGCAGATGGTTATATTGTCGATAGTTTAGGTTGGGCTTTCTATCGTTTGGGCCAATATGACAACGCGCTTCAATTGATGGAAAAGGCCGTGCAGCTTAAAGCGGCTGATCCAACGGTGAATGATCATTTAGGCGACGTCTATTGGCGTTTGGGCCGCAAATTGGAAGCGAAGTTTCAATGGAATCACGCGCGTGATTTAGGTGCCGAACCCGAAGAAATGCCGAAGATTCTCGACAAGATTGCAAATGGTCTGCCTGATGAGCCAGTGGCATCGGGTGGCGCAAGCAATGGTGGCTGAACGCCAATGGCGTGGACCGGACAAACGCGGGCACGCGCCAAAATCAATCTGACTTTGCACATCACGCGCCGCCGAGACGATGGCTATCACGATCTCGAAAGCCTTGTTGCTTTTGCAGGGCTTGGCGACGAGCTGCAGCTTGTTGAAAACAAGCAACTCTCGCTTGTCATTACAGGGCCCGAAGCAGCTCCCCTCAATGACTCATCGGACAACCACATCATCAAAGCAGCAACAGCGCTGGCGGCTCTTAAACCGGGCCTAAAGCTTGGGGCCTTTCGCTTGATCAAGCGATTGCCCATCGCCTCCGGCATGGGTGGCGGCTCGGCCGATGCGGCGGCGGCCTTAAGGCTCCTTGCCCGCCTTAATCATCTGGCACCCGATGATCCCGCGCTTCATCAAGCAGCGATCCAAACAGGGGCAGATGTCCCCGTCTGTGTAGCGAGCCAAGCGCGCATGATGCGCGGCATTGGTGAAGCGCTTGGTGAGCCTCTTATCCTACCGCGCCTCTTCGCCGTGCTGGTCAACCCACGACAGGGCTCCTCCACGCCTGCGGTATTTCAAGCCATCGGCCTCGAAAAAGGCCAAACCTACAAAGGCCCAACCCACCCCGCCATCGCGTCCCGCGAACCAACGGCCCGCCTGCTAGAAACCCTCAAACAGGGCCGCAACGACATGCAAAGCGCGGCCATTCGGCTTTTACCCGTCATTGCCGAGGTGGAAGCTGCATTAACCGCCCTGCCCGATTGCCGCCTTGCGCGCATGTCGGGTTCCGGTGCCACGTTTTTCGGGCTGTTCGATAGCTGCCGATCCGCCGCCCTTGCCGCTAAGCTTATATCGCACCGGCATCCCGAATGGTGGGTGAAACCAACCACAATCGACTAGCCATGCCTGACAAGATCGGGGCTTAAGCGAGCTTGACCGATAAGGCCCCCTTCCATACGGTGCAGCGCAACAAATCCAATCGAATTGAAGCGGTACTTCCGATGCCTCACACGCCCCCCGATGCCATGAACCCGCAGCGCTCCTTTCAAGCGCTGATCCTGACGCTTCACCGTTTCTGGGCGGAGCAAGGCTGCGTGATTTTGCAGCCTTATGACATGGAAGTGGGCGCGGGTACCTTCCACCCCGCCACCACGCTGCGCGCGCTTGGCCCAAAGCCATGGAAAGCGGCCTATGTGCAGCCCTCGCGCCGCCCGAAAGATGGTCGCTACGGCGAAAACCCCAATCGCTTGCAGCATTATTACCAATACCAAGTCATCATCAAACCATCGCCGCCGAACCTGCAGGATCTGTATCTGCGCTCGCTCTACGCCATCGGCATTGATCCCGAATTGCACGATATCCGCTTTGTCGAGGACGATTGGGAAAGCCCAACGCTCGGCGCGTGGGGCCTTGGCTGGGAATGCTGGTGCGATGGCATGGAAGTGAGCCAATTCACCTATTTCCAGCAAGTAGCAGGCGTTGAATGCTCCCCCGTTGCAGGCGAGCTCACTTACGGTCTTGAGCGCTTGGCTATGTATGTGCAAGGCGTTGAGAACGTCTATGATCTCAATTTCAACGGGCTCGAAGGCGACGAGAAAATCTCTTATGGCGATGTGTTCTTGCAAGCCGAGCAGGAATATTCACGCCACAATTTCGAAGCCGCCAACACTGAAAACCTCGCGCAACATTTCAAAGATGCAGAGGCCGAGTGCAAAGCGCTTCTCGATTTCGGCAATAAAGGCGAAGGCCGCCACCAAATGGCACTCCCCGCTTATGATCAATGCATCAAAGCGAGCCATCTCTTTAACCTGCTCGATGCGCGCGGTGTGATCTCCGTCACCGAGCGGCAGAGCTATATTTTCCGCGTGCGCGAACTCGCCAAAGCCTGCGGCGAAGCGTGGCTCCGCACCGAGGGCGGCGGGGCATAACGCCCGCTCGTCCCTGTCCCCTTATTGTTCGAGACCGCACCGATGCCTGATCTTTTACTAGAACTCTTCTCCGAAGAAATTCCCGCCCGCATGCAGCGTCGTGCGGCGGAGGATTTGAAGTCGCTTGTTACCAATGCGTTGGTCGAGCGCGGTTGCCTCTATGAGGGAACACAAGCCTTTGCCACGCCGCGTCGTTTGGCGCTGCATATTATTGGCCTTCCCGCACATCAACCCGATGTGAAGGAGGAAAAGAAAGGCCCGCGCGTTGGCGCGCCGCAGCAGGCGATTGACGGCTTCTTGAAAGGTGCGGGGCTTACCGATCTCTCTGAAGCGACCATTCAAAACGATCCGAAAAAAGGCGATTTTTATATCGCCATCGTCGAGAGCAAAGGCCGCCCAACGCCGGATGTGATTGCAGAGCTTATTCCCGGCATCATCAAAGCTTTCCCATGGCCAAAAAGCATGCGCTGGGGCAAGGCGTCGGCTGAGGCAGGTGCGATGCGGTGGGTGCGCCCGCTGCACTCGATCCTGTGCACCTTTGGCAGCGATACCGAGACACCGGAGATCATTCCCTTCGAAGTGGATGGCTTACATTCCGGCGACATCACCTATGGCCACCGGTTCCTAGCGCCAGCACCCATCCATGTGCGCCGATATGATGATTATGTCGCAAAGCTTGAAGCCGCGAAGGTTGTGCTTTCAACCGATCGCCGCAAGGAAATCATCGTCAATGACGCGCGCCATTTGGCCTTCGCACAAGGCTTGGAATTGGTGGAAGACGAAGCACTGCTCGAAGAAGTCGCGGGCCTTGTCGAATGGCCCGTGGTGCTGATGGGTTCGTTTGAAGAGCGCTTTCTGGATATCCCGCCAGAAGTCATCCGCGCCACAATCCGCGCCAATCAGAAATGTTTTGTGTTACGCAAAGCGGGCTCGAATACGCTCGCCAATAAATTTCTGCTTACCTCGAACATGATCGCAAAAGATGATGGCGCCACCATCATCGGCGGCAATGAACGCGTGGTGCGCGCGCGCCTGTCGGATGCGAAATTCTTCTGGGAAACCGATTTAAAGGTGAAGCTCGAAGACCGGTTGGAGAAGCTGAAGAGCATTACCTTTCACGCCAAGCTCGGCACGCAATATGGGCGCGTTGAACGCATCGTCGCACTGGCCAAAAAACTCGCCCCCATCGTTAAAGCCGATGTGACACAAGCCGCCCGTGCAGCGTTACTGTGCAAGGCCGATCTCGTCTCCGAAATGGTTGGCGAATTCCCTGAAGTGCAAGGCCTGATGGGCCGCTATTACGCGACACGCCAAGGCGAAGCACCAAGCGTCGCAGCGGCGATTGAAGAGCACTATAAGCCGCAAGGCCCGAGCGATGTCGTGCCGACGGATCACGTTTCAATTGCCGTTGCACTGGCGGATAAACTCGACACGCTTTCAGGCTTCTGGGCGATTGATGAAAAGCCAACAGGTTCGAAAGATCCCTATGCGCTACGCCGTGCGGCCTTGGGTGTTGTGCGCTTGATCTTGGAAAACGAAATTCGGCTTTCTCTTTCTAAGCATCATGTCGATGAAAGCCTCCTCGCCTTCTTCCACGATCGCCTCAAAGTCTATCTCCGCGATCAAGGCCAGCGGCATGATCTTATCGATGCCGTACTCGCTTCCGGCCAGCAAGATGACCTCCTGATGATTGTCAAACGCGTCGAGGCGCTTGATGCCTTTCTTTCCACCGATGACGGCACCAACCTGCTTGCAGGTTTCCGCCGCGCTGCCAATATCCTCAAGGCCGAGGAGAAGAAAGACGGCAAGAGCTATAACGAGTCTGTCGATCTTCACCTCATCAAAGCCAAGGGCGAGCCGGAAGAAAAAGTACTCGCGGAAGTGCTCGATGTCGCCGCCCGCCACGCAAGCGAGCATGTCGCAAAAGAGGACTTCGCAGGCGCGATGAAAGCGCTCGCCGAGCTTCGCCCGGCGGTGGATGCCTTCTTCGATAAAATCCTCGTCAATGCGGAAGATAAAGAGCTACGCGCCAACCGGCTGCGCTTGCTGGCGTCGTTCCGTGAGGCGACGAGAGCGGTTGCAGATTTCTCGGCAATTGCTGGCGGGTAATAACCTTTCCCCGTCATTGCGAACGAACGTGAAGCAACCCAGTTGATGGTTTCAGAAAGAGAGCGACCTTCGAGCTGCGCTCCAACAATAACCTTTAGCTGGGTTGCTTCGCTCATCGCTCGCAATGACGGCTGATATTCCCCCCACCCCCGCATTTTCCATCTATCCAATCTCCACGATCAGGCGTATAATCCTTATGCTCTAAATGAGCATTTATACCCTCGGGGAGGCGATCTGGCGTAACAGCCAGTTTTTCCTCAACCCTATTATGCTCGTAAAGAGTATAACGGAGAAGATGATGAGCGCTCTGTCCACGACTGCATCCATGGCCTCAAAGCCCGTGCCCCCCAGCGCGCCCTCCGCGCTGGTGCAGCGGTTAGGCATCCTGCCCATGCCCAACCTCGCTTGGACGCCGGAAGTTGAGCGCGAGACGGCCGAGATTTACGCCCGCGTGCAGCACGTTATCCCGAGCGTCGAATGGCCCTTCCACGCGCCCTATATCTCAGCCATCAACCGGCTGAAGAAAGAGCGCAACGCCGTCATCCTCGCGCATAATTATCAAACGCCGGAAATCTTCCACGGTGTCGCGGATATTGTCGGCGACTCGCTGCAACTTGCGCGCAAAGCCACCGAAGTTGATGCCGACATCATCGTGCAATGCGGCGTGCATTTCATGGCCGAGACGTCGAAGCTCTTGAACCCCGAAAAAACCATTCTCATTCCGGATACGCGCGCCGGATGCTCGCTCGCCGCCTCCATCACAGGCGCGGATGTCCGCTTGCTCAAACAGCGCTACCCCGGCGTGCCGGTGGTGACCTATGTGAACTCATCCGCTGATGTGAAAGCCGAAACCGATGTCTGCTGCACATCCTCCAACGCCGTGCAGATTGTGGAGAGCTTGGGCGTCGATCGCGTTATCTTTTTGCCCGATGAATATTTGGGCAAATATGTCGCCTCCAAAACGCACGTCAAACTCATCCTCTGGAAGGGCCATTGCGAAGTGCATGAGCGCTTCTCGGGCGAGGAACTCCGCGCCTATCGCGAAGCGGACCCGAGCATCGAAATCATCGCGCATCCCGAATGCCCGCCAGACGTGTTGGCGGAGGCCGATTTCACCGGCTCCACCGCGCATATGATCGATTGGGTGAAAACCGGCCAGCACAAGCGCGTGTTGATGGTCACCGAATGCTCAATGGCGTCGAATGTTGCAGCCGAAGCGCCGGAGGTGGATTTCATCCGCCCCTGCAATCTCTGCCCGCACATGAAGCGCATCACGCTGCCAAAAATCTTGGATAGCCTCGTCTATCTGCGCGATGAAGTGATTGTTGATCCGGCCATTGCGGATAAAGCCAGAGCATCGGTTGAACGCATGATTGCGCTCGGCCGATAATGGCTTCCTCCGTTGTCATCGTCGGAGGCGGATTAGCAGGCCTGTTCTGCGCGTTAAAACTAGCGCCACGCCCCGTTACGGTGCTTGCCACTTCACCCCTCGGCGAAGGCGCATCCTCCGCTTGGGCACAAGGCGGCATTGCAGCGGCGATGGCGGAAGGTGACACGCCAGAAAAACACACTGCCGACACTCTCGCCGCTGGCGGCGGCATTGTCGATGAAGCCATCACGCTCAGTATGGCGCGCGAGGCGGGGGATCGGGTGCGCGATCTGTTAAGCTTCGGCGTACCGTTCGATAAAGACCTCGAAGGCCATCTCGTGCAATCCCGCGAGGCCGCGCATTCCGAACGTCGCATCGTAAGAGTGCGCGGCGATATGGCAGGGGCCGCCATTATGCAGGCGCTGATTGCAGCGGTTCGCGCAACGCCTTCCATCACCGTATTAGAAGGCATCACCGCCGAACGTCTTTTGACCGAAGGCGGAAAAGTAACAGGCGTTGCCGCGCGCGATGAAAGTGACAGGCTGACTTATTACCACGCCAGCGATGTCGTGCTCGCCACTGGCGGTATCGGCCATCTCTACGCGATGACGACGAATCCCAAAGAAGCCTGCGGCAATGGCATTAGCATGGCGGCCGAAATTGGTGCCGTCATTGCCGATGCCGAATTCGTGCAATTCCACCCGACCGCCATCGCCATTGGTCGCGATCCTGCCCCGCTCGCGACCGAGGCACTCAGAGGCGAAGGCGCAACGCTCGTCAACACAGCGGGTAAGCGCTTCATGCTGGCCTTGCACAAAGACGCCGAACTCGCCCCGCGCGATATCGTCGCCCGCGGCGTCTTCGCGGAAATCCAAGCAGGCCGCGGCGCGTTCTTGGATTGCCGCACCGCCATAGGCGAACGCTTCGCGGAAGCCTTCCCCACCGTCTACGCCACCTGCCAATCCGCAGGCATCGACCCCGCAAAAGATTTTATCCCGATAGCCCCAGCCGAGCACTACCACATGGGCGGCGTGCTCACCTCCTCGGAGGGCCGAAGCTCATGCGAAGGCCTGTGGGCCATCGGCGAAGTCGCCTCCACCGGCGTGCATGGCGCAAACCGTCTTGCGTCCAACTCATTGCTTGAAGCCATCGTGTTTGCCGCCCGCGTGGCCGATGCGCTGCCCGCCGCGTTAAGCCCGGTGCAAGTAACCGAAAAAGGCAAAGCGCCCGCCATCCCCTTCGACCCCGACCTTGTCGACATGCTGCGCCAAACCATGACAGATCATGTCGGCGTCATCCGCACCAAAACGGGCCTGATGACCGCCATCTGGACGCTTGCCGACATAGAGGCGACCGGAGAGGCTCCGGAAGTCACCGCCATGGCCCGATCAGCCCTTTTTATCGCCACGGCCGCCTATGCACGGCAGGAAAGCCGCGGCGGGCATTACCGCTCCGATTATCCCGAAGCCAATCCCGCGCTGGCGCATCGCTCCAAATTTACGCTGGATGAGGTGCGCGCGATCATCACCACCGTCCTTTCCGGAACCTAAATCATGCTCAACCCGCTCATGATCGAAGACGCCGTCAAAGCCGCCCTCCTCGAAGACCTCGGCCGCGCGGGTGACATCACCACGCTTGCCACCATCCCCGCCTCAGCCCGCGCCCGCGCGGTGCTTGCCGCGCGTCAGGAAGGCGCCATCGCTGGCAGCGAAATCGCGATTGCCGCCTTCCGCATGATGGACGCATCCGTACGCTTCGACACGCATCTCGCCGATGGCTCATCCGTCAACAAAGGCGATGTCGTATTGGCCGTCGAAGGTCCCGCCCGCGCCATTCTCTCGGCGGAGCGTGTCGCGCTGAATTATATGGGCCGCCTTTCCGGCATAGCCTCGCTCACGGCCTTGTATGTGAAGGCCGTCGCCCACACCAAAGCCCGCATCGTCTGCACCCGTAAAACCACGCCGGGTCTGCGCGCCTTTGAGAAATACGCCGTGCGCTGCGGCGGCGGCTTCAACCACCGCTTCGGGCTCGATGATGCCATCCTCATCAAGGACAATCACATCGCCGTAGCAGGTGGTGTTATCCCTGCGCTACGCGCGGTAAAAGCCAGCATCGGCCATCTCGTCAAAATCGAAATCGAAGTCGACACGCTCGACCAACTCAACGAGGTATTGCAAGAGGGCGCCGATGTGGTGCTGCTCGACAATATGACGCCCGCTGAATTGCGCGAAGCCGTGACCCGCGTGAGTGGCCAAATGCTCACCGAAGCCTCCGGCGGCGTGAATTTAGAAACAGTCGCAGCGATAGCCGAAAGCGGCGTCGATATGATCTCCGTCGGCGCGCTGACGCATTCGGCGAAGGTACTCGATTTGGGGTTGGATATTGGCGTGAGTTAAAGCGCAGCCGTCATTACGGGGTGAGGAACGGTTCGCGAAGCACCCCCCTCAGCCGTCATTGCGAGCGAACGCGAAGCAAACCAGCTAATCTATATTTTTTTAAGTGCAACGGATTGATTGCGCTCTTTTCTGAATCTCCAACTGGGTTGCTTCGCTCATCGCTCGCAATGACGGTAAAAATTATTCGAGCTTCCCAATCAACTGCTCAATTTCCGCATGCGCATCCTCAAGCACGGCGGACAGCACCTCCGCAGCACGCACCACGGCACGATCCTTCTCTTCCTGAAACGCCACACAATCACGCAATTGAACAAGCGCGTGTTGCAGCACAACACTCACGCCCTCAGCACTATCAAAAAAATTCACGGGCTTTGAATAATCAATCAATGGCATCGCACCCTCCAAATGAGAGAACGGCGCCAGCGCAAAAGCGCGCTGGTGCCGGGGTGCTAGAAAAGCCACCAAGATATGGCCGCAGCGCTTTTAGCCTTGCAGCCTGGACATAACGCCGCCACCCCGACGTGAAGCGTCAGGGCAGTTTGGTAACGGCAGATGCACTGCCGATCTTGGATGAGGCTTTCTAGTTCCCCAAGCCATGCGGACGCATGACCTAACGGCAACTATACCACCCCACCCACCAAACACAAACCCCGCGCGATCAACGCGAAGGACAGCGGTAGCATGGAAAAGCGTTATGCAACCTTAAGGTGTATAGTTGGATTTTAGTAAAAGGTTCACACATCACCCGTCATTGCGAAGTGAGGAACAGTTCGCGACGCAAACCTCAGCCGTCATTGCGAGCGAACGCGAAGCAACCCAGTTGATGGTTGTTTTGTAAGTGCAAAGGTGATGTCGCGCTCTTATGGTTTTCTCTTAGCTGGGTTGCTTCGCCTTCGCTCGCAATGACGGTAAGAATTATTCAAACTTTTCGATCTTCCCGATCAACTGCTCTGTTTCCACATGGCATGCTCAGGCACGGGTGACTGCACCTCCGCAGCCCGCACACTTCCAATAACCTCAACCCGCCCCACCACTACCTCAAACACCGCGGCCATTACCTCAACCCCTGCCGCTATTCACCTCAAAGCGGGGCAAAACCCCTACCCTGCTGCCTTCGCTAGCAGACAGCCCGGGCACACGCCGCCCGGCAGGCCGGGCTTCAACTGGTAGAAAATATGCCGCCCGATCACGTCGCGTTTTTCCAACGCTTTGGCCCAATAGGGGCGCACATAATCGGCGTGGTAATGGGTGGAATCGCCCACTTCCGCGTTGTAAATTGCCCCTTCCAGCACTTTTCGGGCTAGTTTTTCGGCCAAAGCCCAGGAATCGGGGTCGGTCACCACCAGCGATTTGCCTTCGCAGGTAAAGGTGAACTCGCAGCCCAAATACCGCTCCTGATTTTGGTAGACGATCTCACAGATGGTTTTGGGATAATAGATACTTTTCAAGCGGTTAAGCACCACTTGGGCGACCGCCGCTTGGCCCGTTTCCGGCTCGCTGCGGGCCTCGAAATAGACCGCTTCCGACAGACAATGCATCTCTTTCGCAAAGTCCGAAGGCTTGATGAGGCTTACAAAACTGGCCTTCGGATCCTCGGGGCGAATAGGCGGTAAGGGCTTGGCAACAATGGATATTCCGCCCGAGAAACGGTCCTTTTCCATGCCGCCCGAAAGCCGATCCAACGACAGCAGTGCCACGCTTGAGGTCGCTGCTCCCGATACATTGGGTGTCGTGGCCGCGGTATCCGCTTTGGGCGTCAAACCGGAGCCGACCGTCACCTTGCCGTCACCCTCCTTGGCACGGGATTCCGCAAGCTTTGTCAGCGTGTTAGCAGGATCATCAGCGGCCATCCCAAGGGCCGGCGTCTGCCCGTCAAAGCTCGGTATAAAGGCTGGCAACGGGTCGCTTTTCTTAAGCGTGTTCACCCGCTCTTCCGCCCCCGAAGCCAGCTTTTCCTGATAGCGCGGAGCGGATGTAAACCCCGGCGAAAATTCGGGCCCAAGGCCGATATGGGCGGGAACCATAATCAAGGGTTCGGCCTCGTCAGAGGCCTCTAATGCCGCATTATTCGATAGGGATTTCAGAAGGTTAGTGGGTTGTTTCGGATGGTAGGTGGCAATCGAAAAGCCCCGCGTGGCATCCACACTGGCGCTCGCGGTGAAGGACACCAAAAGGCAGCCCCCCAACACCGTGCGGTTGAGCACCGAAAGCACCCGAACAAGACCGGAACGCCGCATGAAACCCGCCCGAACCCTTAAAAAGGCGGCGGCGAATCACACAATCGCGGCCCCCGAAGCCTTGCCGCGTTTATCCCGCGTTAAGGTTGATGGGAGGTTAAAGACTATGGTTTACAAGAGGTTAACGGCTTTTTGGGGCTAAGCTTGGTTTGCGACCTTGGCCCCAATCGCCGCCTGCGCTGCGGCCAGCCGCGCAATCGGCACGCGGTAAGGCGAGCAGGAAACGTAATCAAGCCCCGCCCCTTCGCAGAAGCTGATCGAGGCCGGATCGCCACCATGTTCACCGCAAATCCCGAGCTTTATCAACGGCCTAGTGGCACGTCCCCGTTCAGCGGCCAGCTTCACAAGTTCGCCAACGCCCTCTTGATCAAGGGTCACAAACGGATCCGCAGGCAACAGCCCGCTTGCCGTATAGGTGCCCAAGAACGACGCCGCATCATCACGGCTAATGCCCAAGGTTGTTTGCGTCAAATCATTGGTCCCAAAGGAGAAAAACTCGGCGGATTGTGCAATCTCGGCGGCCCGTAAGGCGGCCCTCGGCAGCTCGATCATCGTGCCCACCTGATAGGTAAAGGTCGCCCCAGTCTCGTCTTTCACGGCCTGCGCCATGGCATCAATCCGCGCCTTGACGAAATCAAGTTCCGGTTTCGCCATCACAAGCGGCACCATCACTTCGGGAATAACCGCCTGTCCGGTCTTTTGCGCGGCCTCAACCGCCGCCTCAAAAATCGCGCGGGCCTGCATTTCGGCGATTTCGGGGTAAGCAACAGCCAAACGGCAGCCTCTAAAGCCCAACATCGGGTTAAATTCGTGCAATTCCAGCGCCCGAGCCCTCAGTTTCTCAGGGCTAGCTCCCATTGCTGCGGCCACTTCGGCGATTTCCTCGTCCGAATGCGGCAAGAATTCATGCAAAGGCGGGTCGAGCAAGCGGATCGTGACGGGAAGCCCCTGCATAATCGTGAAAAGCTCAACAAAATCAGCCCGCTGCATCGGCAACAGCTTGGCCAAAGCCTGCCGCCTTCCGGCGGTATCATCGGCCAAAATCATCTCTCGAACCGCCACAATGCGCTCGCCTTCGAAGAACATATGCTCGGTGCGGCAAAGCCCGATGCCTTCCGCGCCAAAATTCCGCGCCGTGCGGGCATCCAACGGCGTCTCGGCATTGGCGCGCACCTTCATGCGGCGCACTTTATCCGCCCAGCCCATCAGCGTGCCAAATTCGCCTGATAATTCAGGCTCAATCATCTTCACTTGGCCAAGAAGCACCTGCCCGGTCGAGCCATCAATCGTAATGAAATCGCCCTTTTTCAGCGTCACGCCGGAGGCCGTAATCGTTCCGGCCGCCATATCCACCTTCAACATGCCTGCACCTGACACACAGGGCTTGCCCATACCGCGTGCGACAACGGCGGCGTGGGATGTCATGCCGCCCCGCGCCGTCAAAATCCCTTCCGCCGCATGCATGCCGTGGATGTCCTCAGGCGAGGTTTCAACGCGTACGAGAATAACCTTGCGCCCCGCTGCTTTGGCCGCCTCCGCCTCATCGGAATCGAGCACGATTTCACCCATCGCAGCACCGGGTGAAGCCGGCAAACCCGAGGCCATCACGCGACGCTCGGCTTTCGGGTCAATGGTCGGGTGCAAAAGCTGGTCGAGCGAGGCAGGATCAATCCGGCCAACGGCTTCCTCGCGGGTAATCAGACCTTCGGCGGCCAAATCAACGGCGATTTTTAACGCCGCCTTCGCCGTCCGCTTGCCGTTGCGCGTTTGCAACATCCAGAGCTTGCCGCGTTCAATGGTGAACTCAACGTCCTGAATATCGCGGTAATGCTTTTCCAGCAGCGCGCAAATCCGCAAAAACTCATGAAAAGCCTCTGGCATCGCCTTTTCCAGCGATGGCCGATCCGATCCGGCGGCAATGCGCGCAACTTCCGTAATGTCCTGCGGCGTGCGAATGCCAGCCACGACATCTTCGCCCTGCGCATTGATCAAAAATTCGCCGTAGAGCTCTTTTGCACCGGTTGACGGATTGCGCGTAAAGGCAACGCCGGTCGCCGATGTCTCGCCTAAATTGCCAAACACCATTGCTTGAACATTCACCGCCGTCCCCCAACTTGCGGGGATCGCATGCAACTCACGGTATTTGTTCGCGCGCGCATTCATCCAGGAGCCGAAAACGGCTCCAATCGCGCCCCATAATTGTTCATTCGGGTCTTGCGGAAACGCTTTGCCAAGCTCTTGCTCAACAACGGCCTTATAATCGGCCACAATCGCCTTCCACTCGTCGGTGGTGACTTCCGTATCCAGCGAATAGCCACGGCCCTCTTTGGCCGTCTCTAAAATATCTTCAAAATGATAATGCTCCACACCGAGCACGACATCCGAATACATCTGAATGAAACGACGATACGAATCCCACGCGAAACGGGCGTCGCCCGAACCCTTGGCAAGCGCTTCGACGGTGACGTCATTCAACCCAAGATTGAGCACCGTATCCATCATGCCGGGCATAGAGGCGCGGGCACCAGAGCGAACCGAAACTAGAAGAGGATTATTCGCGTCCCCAAATCTTTTGCCCGTTAATTCGCCAACATGGGCAAGGGCCGATGCGACTTGCGCTTCCAACTCGACAGGATAGGTTTTGCCGTGGTCGTAATAATGGGTGCAAAGCTCGGTTGTAATGGTAAAGCCGGGGGGCACAGGCAGGCCGAGATTGCTCATCTCGGCAAGGTTAGCGCCCTTACCACCTAGAAGATTACGCATTCCGGATTCGCCTTCGGCTTTTCCGTCACCGAATGTGTAGACCCATTTTGCCATCACCTGCCCCATTTCGCAGTTGCGAGATAAACCTGCTTCGCTGATCCCTTCGCAAAAAGCAACTCCAACTAAAGCTCCATAGTCACCAAAAGACCCAATGATCCACAAACGACCCGTTTGGTGCCCGCATTTCCTGCTAAAACGCGACATTTATTGGCCAAAACGGCTCCGAGGCCTCGCCACGAAGCGGTAACGAGGCTATAGGAAGCTGCCCGAGGAGATGCCCATGTCGACGACCGAAAATCACACGAAGCCAAACTACACGCCCCAATTTATTTTGATTTGCGGCTGCTTGATCGGCTTCATCACCTTTGGGCCGCGTGCATCGGCTGGGTTGTTTCAGCTTCCAATGTCCCATGAATATGGCTGGGGCCGGGAAATCTTTTCGTTCTCCATTGCCATTCAAAATCTCCTGTGGGGCGTCGGTCAGCCTTTTGCCGGCGCGCTTGCCGATCGCTTCGGGACAATACGGATGTTATGCCTTGGCGCATTGCTCTATGCCGTGGGCCTCGTGGTGATGGCGTATTCGTCAAGCCCTGGCGTTTTAACGGTTGGCGCGGGCGTTCTGATCGGCATGGGGCTTTCGGGGTGTTCGTTTAATCTTGTCATTGGCGCCTTCGGGAAATTACTGCCTGAAAAATGGCGGGGTCTTGCCTTTGGTGCTGGTACAGCTGCAGGTTCCTTTGGCCAATTCGTATTTCCACCCATTGGCAGCGTCTTGATTGATTCAATCGGTTGGCATGAAACGCTTCTGGTATTTTCCATTACGCTCCTTTTCATATTGCCATTATCCCTGCCACTTGCCACACGCGCTTTGTCGACAGCCGATACAGGTCAGGCGCCAAAGCAATCGGTAAAGGCTGCGCTTAGCGAAGCCTTTCACCACCCTAGCTATGTGATGCTGGTTTTAGGGTTTTTCACCTGCGGCTTTCAGCTTGCCTTTATCACCGCTCACTTGCCCGCTTATCTGAACGATATCGGTATGCCCGCTTGGGTGGGCGGCTGGACATTGGCCGTGATCGGACTAGCCAATGCTGTCGGCTCGTTAACGGCAGGGTGGCTATCGGGCCGTGTGCCTAAGCGTTGGATTTTATCGGTGATTTATCTAGGCCGTTCAGTGGCTGTCCTATGCTTTATTCTGGCGCCTGCAACACCGGCGAATGCCCTTTTGTTCGGCGTCGCTATGGGCTTTTTATGGCTCTCAACCGTACCGCCCACGTCAAGCCTGGTGGTCGTCATGTTCGGCACGCGCTATCTCGCAATGCTCTACGGCTTTGCGTTTTTTTCGCATCAACTTGGCGGCTTTTTGGGTGTCTGGCTCGGTGGCGTTCTGTACGAACGAACAGGCTCTTACATGGTCGTTTGGTGGCTTTCGATTGCACTGGGCATTGCCTCGGCGCTGATCAATCTGCCGATCAGGGAAGTTGCTGTTCTTCGCAGCCAACCACAATCGGCCTAATTTCTTGATATGATGTTCACCGTAATCGGAGTTGAAACCAATGAGCACGTTTAAAGCCTTGATGATCACCAAAGATGATGCCGGTGTGCAGCATCTCGATTGGAAGCAATTGACCGAAGCCGAGTTGATGGAAGGCGATGTTGTCGTGCGCGTGACGCATTCGACCATCAATTACAAAGATGGCCTCTTTCTATCAGCTAAATCGGCCATTCCGCGTAAATCTCCGATGATCGGTGGAATTGATTTAGCCGGCATTGTTGAAAGCTCTTCGCATGCGGGTTTCAAAGCGGGCGATGCCGTCCTTTTAAACGGCTATGGGCTGTCTGAAACCCATTACGGTGGCTATTCAGAAAAGGCCCGCGTAAAAGGCGATTGGCTCATCAAATTGCCCGCCGGCATCGACGCGCATCACGCCATGGCGATTGGCACCGCAGGCTATACCGCGATGCTCTCGGTCCTGGCTTTAGAAAAGCATGGCGTTAAGCCTTCCGATGGTCCTGTATTGGTAACAGGTGCCGCAGGTGGCGTGGGCTCTGTGGCCATCGCGATCCTGTCAAAACTGGGCTGGCATGTGATCGCGTCCACTGGCCGCCCTGAAGAAGCAGACTATCTGAAATCCCTTGGCGCATCAGAAATTATCGACCGCAAAGAATTATCCGAACCCGCCCGCCCGCTTGGCAAAGAGCGTTGGGCTGCAGCGGTTGACTCTGTCGGTTCGCATACGCTGGCCAATGTTCTGGCGATGACAAAATCGCACGGTGCCGTGGCCTGCTGCGGTTTGGCCCAAGGCATGGATCTGCCCGCAAGCGTAGCGCCCTTTATTCTTCGCGGTATCGCGTTGCTCGGCATTGATAGCGTCATG
Organism: Hyphomicrobiales bacterium; assembly: GCA_947455025.1. Taxonomy (GTDB): domain Bacteria; phylum Pseudomonadota; class Alphaproteobacteria; order Rhizobiales; family Beijerinckiaceae; genus CAIUPE01. The sequence continues at coordinate 18,409 of CANGLU010000019.1, read as the reverse complement.
TGCCCGATGGCGCATCGTTTGGAAGCGTGGAAGCGTCTCGCAACCGATCTCGATCTGAAAAAGCTTGATGCCATGACGCGCACCATCGCTTTTTCCGATGTCATTGCCGAGGCCGCCAAAATCGTCAAAGGCGGCATCCGTGGTCGCGTTGTGGTGAATATCGCTTAAACGGAGACGATCGAAGGTTTTCCCATATAGGTGCCTTCGATCAACGCTTTGCGTTTGCTGAGTTCATTCGCTGCCAGATCAAGAAAAGCCCGCACGCGCGGCGAGGCTTTCAGATCCGGGTGGGTGAGCAACCACAGCCCCGTCGCAAAATCGGGATTGGGTTCCGTCAACCGCACCAAACTCGGCCGTTGATCGGCAATCAGGCAGGGCAGCGGGCCAATTCCGATGCCCTCCTCCACCGCTTCGGTGAGACCAAGTACCGTATTGATCTTGATGACGATTTGCGCCTCTGGCACGCGTTCATGCACATACCGAACGGCACGGATGTGGCCCAGCTGATCACCTAATGACACCCATAGCCGATCCGCCAAACCATCCAAATCGGGGTAGCGTCCCTCAACAGCGTCTGGAAATTCGCTTTTCAAGCCGTATATCGCCCAATTCAAGCTGGAGATCCGGCGACCGATCAAGGTCTCAGGCGGCGCATCGGTCGCGCGAATAGCAATATCCGCGTCCCGCTTTGAAAGGTTCAAGGGCTGGTTGGTCAGCACAATGTCCAAATTGATCGTCGGATAGGCCCGTCGAAACGCCGCAAAAACGGGCATCAACAAATAGACGAGCAAAGTATCATTGGTCGTGACCCGCAATTCCCCCGTCGGAATAAGACTTTGCCCGACCAATTTACGGGTGAAGGCCTCGACATCGTCATCGATACGACCGGCCAATTGCGCCATTTCTTCACCGGCAGGGGTTAGCGCGTAGCCGGAGCGGTGACGCTCAAACAGCATCGTGCCAATGCGCTTTTCAAGGTCGGACAACTGCCGAAACACCGTTGAGTGGTTGATGTTCAGAATATCCGCCGCGCCATTGAGTGATTTCGTATCGGCAATCGCTTTGACAAGCCGAAAATCGTCCCATGGAATATGGTTCATTTGCACGCTCGCAATATCAATCGGTTAGACTTTGATAAATATCGTGCAAATTGGAAAACACAAGGTCAATTTCGTGGCGCTGCCGCCCGATGCAACCGATCATTGATCGCCTCGCCAAGCCCGTGCGAGGGGACGGGCGCCACGGCTATCGAGGAAGCGCCGGAAGCATCCAGCGTCCGCAAAGCCCCGAAAAGCGCCGCGGCAGCCTCCGCCAAATCACCTGACGGGCTTAAATTAAGGGTCGCAACACTTCGCGCCAACCCAGGCATTGATACCGAGCCAAACAACAACACGGCCTCGCCTTCTTCGATTGTATGCACGTTAAGGCGTACCTTTGCGCGCGGCGCATAATGCGACAGCAACATACCGGGCGCCAAAGGCGCAGCTTGGTCATCATCGGAAGCCCCCGGATCAGCCAAGCGGCAGCCAAGTTCTGCTTCAATCGCCTCTCGCGCCAATCCACCCGGACGAAGCATAACAGGCGGATGGACCAAACAAGAGACAATGGTTGATTCAACGCCAACCTCTGCCGAAGGCCCCATCACCACCGCATCAATCAGCCCATCAAGATCCTCAAGCACATGGTCCGGCGTCGTAGGGCTCACCCGCCCAGATCGATTGGCCGAAGGTGCCGCAATGGGCTTTCCCGCAGCCTTCAGCAAGGCCAGCGCCTCTGGTGCTGAAGGAATACGCAACGCGATACTATCAAGGCCAGCCAAAGCCAATTCGCTTACCGGACAATCCGCCCGGCGAGGAACAACAATGGTCAACGGTCCCGGCCAAAAGGCCTTAGCAAGCCGCAGCGCATCGGCGTTAAAATCGGCGAGCGTCAGCGCCTGCTCCAAGGCAGCGACATGGACGATCAAAGGATTAAAGCTAGGCCGTCCCTTCGCCGCATAAATGCCCGCGACAGCCAAGCCATCGGTCGCGTCGGCACCAAGCCCGTAAACCGTTTCCGTCGGAAAGGCCACGAGCCCACCGGCGCGCAAAAGATCGCCCGCGCGGGCAAACCCCGATGCATCGGAAGCTAAGTGACGCGTGATCTTCATTTCACTCATAGGCGGAACTTCACTTTCATCTTACGCGCTATAATCCTTTGGTTGAGAGAAAGCCAAGGTGCAAATCAGGGCATTATAGCCTATCTTAGACGCTAAATGATCAATTCCTTTTGAGGCATGTGTTATGACCTATCGCGCACCGGTTGCTGAAATCGCCTTTATGGCCAAGACATTCGGCCTCAATTCCCTGTTAAAGGACGGATTGGCACCTGAACTTGCCGATGATTTGGCCGATGCTGTCTTGGAAGAATCAGGCAAATTCGCAACCGACCGTATCGCACCGCTCAATCACATTGGCGACCAAATCGGTAATCGCTTTGACAATGGCGTTGTGACGACCGCGCCCGGTTGGAAAGAAACCTATCGCGATTGGGCCGAGGGTGGCTGGAACGGCCTCACCGCGCCATCCGAGCACGGCGGCCAAGCCCTGCCGCAGCTCTTACAAACCGCGTGCAGCGAAATGTGGACCTCCGCCTCCATGGCCTTCATGCTGGGGCCGATGCTGACAACGGGGGCGGTTGATGCGCTTGTCGCCCATGGCTCAGACGCGCTCAAAAAAATCTATCTCGACAAGCTCGTCTCCGGCGAATGGATGGGCACCATGAACCTGACGGAGCCGCATGCAGGCTCCGATGTCGGAGCGTTGAAAACCCGCGCCGAGCGCGCTGCCGATGGCAGCTATCGCATCAGCGGACAGAAAATCTACATCACCTATGGCGAGCATGATCTGACGGATAACATTATCCATCTCGTCCTCGCCCGCTTGCCCGATGCGCCACAAGGCACGCGTGGCATCTCGCTTTTCCTCGTGCCCAAATTTCTCGTCAATCCGGATGGAAGTTTAGGCGCGCGCAATGATGTGCGTTGCTCTGGTCTCGAGCACAAACTCGGCATCCACGCCTCTCCCACCTGCACGATGATGTATGGTGATCAAGGCGGAGCGGTCGGCTATCTCATCGGTGAAGAAAACCGTGGCCTCAATTGCATGTTCACGATGATGAACAATGCCCGCCTCGGCGTTGGCTTACAAGGCGTGGCCATTGCCGAACGCGCCTATCAATTGGCCCTTGCTTACTCCTCAGAACGCAAACAAGGCCGCGCCATTGGCAGCACGTCCGACGGCATGAGTGCCATTATCGCGCATCCAGATGTCAGACGAATGTTGATGCTCATGCGCAGCAAGACAGATGCAGCCCGCGCCATTTGCTACATGACAGCCGCCGCGATGGACCGCTCACACCGCGAAGCCGATCCTGAAAAGCGCAAAGCGTCGGAAGAGCGCGCCGCGTTGCTCACCCCCATCGCCAAAGCATGGTCAACCGATATCGGCATTGAAGTGGCATCCCTCGGTATTCAAGTCCATGGCGGCATGGGCTTTATCGAAGGCTCGGGCGCCGCCCAACATTTGCGCGACGCGCGCATTGCCGCGATTTACGAAGGCACCAATGGCATTCAAGCCATTGATCTTGTGACCCGTAAATTACCGCTTTCAAACGGTGACGCAGTGCGCTCGCTCTTTGGCGAAATGCATGCGACGCTGAACGCTTTAAAGGCAAGCAATCTGCCCGGCTTTGGCGCAAGCGCTGATAAACTTAGCGAAGCGATGGCAGCCCTTGAAGCGGCAACGCTGTGGATGGCAAAAGCGCTTAAAGAACGCACCGAAGAAGCCTTAGCTTCCGCCACGCCCTACCAGACCCTTTTTGGCACGACGCTCGGCGGCATTAATCTGGTGCACGCCGCCCTCGCCGATCCATCCGACAAGCATATTGCGACGGCGCGTTTCTTTGCCGAGCAGATCGCACCGGAAGCCCAATCGCTGGCGCGAACGGTAACCGAAGGGGCAGCAGCGCTGTCGAATATCGATTCCGTTTTACTAGCGAGCGCCTAATTCATCATGTGCGGACGATTTGCTCTGAGCGCAACACCCGAAGAAGTGCTCGCTCTCTTTGCCTATGATGAACGACCTAATTTTCCGCCACGCGGTAATATATCGCCAACCGATCCCATCGCGGTAGTGACGCAGGAAGGCACGCACCGCCATTTCCGCTTGATGCGGTGGGGCCTCTTGCCCGGCTGGCTGAAAGAGCCGGAAGGGTTTCCCGTCCTTTTCAATGCGCGCGGCGAGACCATTGCAGCAAAGCCAACCTTCAAATCCGCCACACGCCACCGCCGTTGCCTCATCCCTGCGGATTCCTTTTATGAATGGTCAACGGTGGCCAAGAAAAAAACGCCCTATCGTATTCACAAACCCGATAACGCCGTGTTTGCCATGGCAGGCTTATGGGAACCTTACGCCCACGCCAATGGCTCGGAAATTGATACGGCGGCGATTGTTACAACCGATGCCAATGGCATGGTATCAGCCCTCCACAACCGAATGCCTGTGATCATTCATCAAGACCAATTCGCGCTTTGGCTTGAATCCGAATCCCATCCCTTGGAAGATGCACTGAAGCTCATCAAACCCGCGCCCGATGATTTTTTCGTGATGGAACCATTTGATCCCAGAACAGGGCCGATCACCATTGAGCCCGCTGTGCAAAAGCCTAAAAAGCCAGAGCAGCAAAGCCTCTTTTAAAGCACTTTTCCCGGGTTGAGCCGGCCATCCGGATCAAGCGCTTTTTTAATCGTCCGCATCAAGTCAAGCGCTACCGCATCTTTGGTTTGCGCAAGGCGTTCGCGCTTAACTTGTCCAATGCCGTGCTCGGCAGAGATGGAACCCTTAAATGCGGCAATATGGCGATAAACAATCTCATGCACTGCATCAGCCTGTTTTAAAAATGCCTTTCGATCGGCACCTTCAGGAGCCTGCATGTTAAAATGCAAATTACCGTCACCGACATGCCCAAACACAAAAGGCCTGATATCGGGAAGGAGGGCGATCAATTCTTTGACAACGGTATCGATGAAGGCCGGAATAGCATCGATCGAAACAGAAATATCGTGCTTGATCGACGCGCCCTCGCGGGTCTGCGCATCGGGCATATATTCCCGAAGCCGCCAAAATTCATCCCGTTGCGAAAGCGTTACTGCAAACACACTATCCTCGAGATAGGCTTTATCAATCGCATCAAGGATCAGCCGCTGAGCGAGCGGGTCTGCGCCGTCCTCCGTTAAAGAAGAAAACTCAATGAGGACATACCATTGGTGTTTAAAAAACAGCGGTTCCCTTGTGTCGGAAAAATGTTTCAACACGAGGTCAATGCCCAAGCGCGGGATCAATTCGAAAGTCGTTAATTCACGCCCGGCTTCCGCCTTAACAAGGTTGAAAAACTTCAAAGCATCCTCAACGGATGCGAGGCCACACAGAGCCGTCGCGCGTGATTTAGGGGCGGGGAACAATTTAACAACCGCCGCCGTTACGATGCCCAATGTTCCTTCTGAGCCGATAAATAAATGTTTGAGATCATAGCCGGTATTGTCTTTTTTAAGCTTGCCCAATCCATTCCAGATCCGGCCATCGGCTAAGACAACTTCAAGTCCAACCACCAAATCGCGCATCGTGCCATAAGCGAGAACGGCCGTGCCGCCTGCATTGGTACCGATCGCGCCACCAATCGTCGCGGTTCCTTCGGACGCCAGCGACAAAGGAAAAAGACGGTCGTTTTTAGCCGCTGCCTCTTGCGCCGCCATCAACGTTGCACCAGCCTCAATCACCATCACATCCGAAACCGCATCGATTTCGCGAATATTCGTCAACCGCGCCAACGACAAAATAATTTCATGGCCATTGCCGATGGGGACACTACCGCCAACGAGGCCAGTATTGCCGCCTTGTGGCACAATGCACAAACCCTTCTCGGAGGCGAGGCGCATCAGAGCCGCAACCTCTTCCGTAGTGGCCGGCTTTACAACGCAAAGGGCTGATCCGGTAAACCGCTTCCGCCAATCGGTGAGATAGGGCGCCATCGCTTCGGCACCATCCAGCACATAAGGGCTGCCGAGCAAAGTCTTAAGTTCGGCAACGATTGCCATTGAATTATTCTGCACATCCGACATGTCTTAGCCCAGCAATTTCCTTGGACGCTTCACGCTCAACGCAGGACGCTCAAACACACCGACCAATTCAACATGCGACGAATGACGGAATTGATCGACAGGCGTTACCGATACCAGTCGATATCCGCCTCTGACAAGAAGCTCCGCATCCCGGACAAAGGTTCCGAGATGACACGATACCGAAACAACACGCGGGATATTGGACGTTGCGATCACACGAATTTGCGCTTCCGCTCCGGCCCGCGGCGGATCTAAAACAATCGCATCAAAGGCTGAAAGGTCTAATCCCGTCAGCGGCCTACGAAATAAATCGCGTGTCTCAACGCTCATCGGCTTCAAGCCTTGCGTTTCGCGGATCGCGCGCTGCAACGCGGCTACCGCTGGCGCATTGGATTCAACCGCATGCACGCTTGCCGTCTCGGCAATCCGAAGTGCAAAAGTTCCGATGCCCGAAAAAAGATCAGCTACTTTTGTTGATTTTTGCAAGGCTTGGGTCACAAGCTCAGCAAGAACTTCTTCACCTTTTTGCGTTGCTTGCAAAAAGCCTCCGGGCGGAAGCGCGACCCGCGCGCGGCCAATCATAATCTCGGCCCGTCGACGTTCAACAATCACATCGCCATGCACGGATAGCCGGGCCAAATCATAATGCTCGGCATCATTGGCAAGCGTACGGCGTAACTGCGCGCTCACCGCACCATAGCCGCGCAAATCAACATCAAGGCCACCCAGACTTTCCGTAACCCCGACGTCAATTGGTTTGCCGGAAGAAGCGAGCCGTGTTGCAAGCGGCAATGCAATTTCGGCAGCGCGTTTCAATCCATCCGTCAGCAACGGGCAATGCGCCACAGGGATCAAATCATGTGAGCGCGCGCGCATGAAGCCTAGCTCCACACCGCTATCCGTTCGCCGTGCATGAAACGTCACCCGTCGGCGTCCATCACCATGGGCCGCGATCAATGGGGCAACACGATCCCCCGCTTTCAACGGTGCCATAGCTTCAATAACCAAACCACGCTTCCAAGTGGAATAGGTCTCTTCATCTGCTTCTTGCATCAAACAACCGCCGCATGTCCCAAACAAGGGGCATATTGGTGCGATGCGATGGGGTGATGCGGTTTCGATTTCAACGATCTCGGGTTCGCCATAGGCTAAATCAACGCTGACGCGGTCACCCGGAATGGCACGCGGCACAAAGATCGGACCGTTGGGCCCTTCGGCAACACCATCGCCTTTGCTACCTAAGCGGAGAATATCAAGGGTTAGTGTGGTCAAGTGACTTTCTCCGCCGCGATTAAAAATTCGATATTGCCATCCCCGCCCTCAATCGGCGAACGGATTAAGCCCAAACACTGCCAGCCAAGCGATATAAACTGTGCCTTAATCCGCTCGACCGCTTCATCACGGGCAAGCTCGTCTTTAACAAGGCCCTTTTTGAGAAAGGCGCGGCCCACTTCAAATTGCGGTTTAATCAGCGCAACACAAAGGCAACCTAATTCAGCCAACGCTAAAACAGGCGGCACAACGAGCGACAATGAAATAAAGCTCACATCGAAAACAATCAATGAAGGGACTTGCCTTACATCATCACGCGTCAATCGCCGCGCATCCATGCCTTCCAACAACGTCACTCTTTCATCATCCGCCAATGAAGCGTGAAATTGATGATGGCCTACATCAACAGCAACAACATGCTCAGCACCATGCTTTAACAGCACATCCGTAAAGCCGCCCGTCGATGCGCCAATATCGAGACAATAGCGTCCGGAAACGTCAATCTTAAAATGATCCAGCGCGGCCTTAAGCTTAACCCCACCCCGCGAAACCCAAGGATGCTCCGATCCGGCCACAATCACCGCATCCGATGCGATGGTCGAGGAAGCTTTGGTGATCGCAACACCGTTGGCCGTCACAAGCCCAGCCGCAATGGCCGATTGCGCGCGGGCGCGGCTTTCATAAAAGCCACGTTCAACAAGCAACAGATCGGCGCGAAGGCGTGAGGTCATACCCGCCTTAAAGCAAGTCTGCGCTCACAAGTCCAATCCGAGCCTTAATCGGGCAGCGGAATAAACTCGTATTCGCCGGGTACCGTATCAAATCGCCCGGATTTCCATTCCGCCTTGGCTTGCTCGATCCGCTCTTTGCGGGAGGAGACGAAATTCCACCAAATATGCCGCGGGCCATCCATCGGCTCGCCGCCGATCAACATGAGCCGAGCATTCGATAACGCCAAGACCGAAATCCGGTCGCCCGGTTTAAACACCAGCAATTGTCCAGCGCCAAAACTGTCACCCGCAATATCAATCTCGCCCGAAACCACATAAATCGCCCGCTCATCATGGCTCGGATCAAGCGGCAAAATAGCGCCCGGAGCCAATATGGCTTCCGCATACATCACATCCCACGGAAACGGGACCGGCGAGGTTTCGCCATAAAGCGACCCCATAATCACACGGACTCGCTTTCCCTCGCCGGTAATACGCGGCAAATCGGCTTCCGAAAAATGGGAGAAATCCGGCATCGCTTCTTCATGGCTGGCCGGAAGGGCCGCCCATGTTTGAATGCCAAACAATTTAGGAGCCTTGGCCCGCTCTTCCGGTGCCGTCCGCTCCGAATGCACAATCCCGCGCCCCGCCGTCATGACATTCACAGCACCCGGACGAATAGGCTGCACAACGCCTAAGGAATCCCGATGCATAATTTCGCCATCAAACAAATAGGTCACCGTCGATAACCCGATATGCGGATGCGGGCGCACATCAAGACCTTGGCCGAGCAAAAATTCAGCCGGTCCCATCTGATCAAAAAAGATAAAGGGTCCTACCATCTGCTTTCGCGCCGATGGCAGCGCGCGCCGTACCGAAAATCCGCCCAAGTCCCGCGCACGCGGCACAATCACGGTTTCAATCGCATCGCAGCTCCAAGCGTTTCCGGCGATTGGATCCTCATGATCAGGCGTAGACATGGCAATACTCCTTGTGAGCCGCTATTTTGCTTAAGCGTGCGTAATCTTCAAGGAAGTTGATGCAAGCGCTGGCTTGCAGTCTTGCTAGTCGGCGTCGAGCGGCGTCGTGCCTGTCGGCTTGCCTTGCGCATCAAGCGCGATTTTCTCGATCCGCGCCTCGGCCTTTTTCAGCAACGTCTCGCATTGCGCCCGCAGCGCATCGCCCCGCGCATAGAGCGCGATTGAATCCTCGAGCGGCACGTCCCCTTTTTCAAGGCGGCCAACAATGGTCTCGAGTTCGGCCAAAGCCTTTTCAAACGGTAAAGCAGCAATATCGGCAGGAATAGACTGAGACACGGGCACGAATCCTTCTCGAAAGGTCGAAACCTTATCGACCAAGGCGATAAAAGACGCAAGCCAACACTAGACGGGCAGCGCCGTTGTCCGCTTCACAGTTCGGAGCGCCAAGGTCGATTGCACACGCACGACACCGGGCAATCGTGTGACAATATTGCGGTGAATCCTCTCAAAATCGGCGGTATCGGCATAAACCACCCGCAAAAGATAATCCGCCGTACCCGCCAACAGGTAACATTCCAAAATTTCCGGATGCTCGCCCACAGCCGCTTCAAATTCATCAAGACTGTTTCGGCCCTGCTGGTCGAGCGTCACGAAGACGAAGGCGGTGCCCGATAGACCCGCCGCTTTTTCATCCAGCAGCATCACGGTTCCGCGCACCAAACCGCGCTCATGCAGCATATTCACCCGCCGCAAACAGGCCGATTGCGACAAATTCACCCGCTCCGCCAGATCGGCATTGGTAATGCCGGCATCCGCCTGAAGCAGCCGAAGGATAGAACGATCACGCGCATCAAGTTCAATCATTCGAATATTCTGCCATGTTTATGGTGAAATGTCGCATAAAATTTTTTAAACGAGGCATCCTGCGCCCCTCTTTCGCGAGAGATTCCATTCAGCCTGTGGAAATATCCCTTTACCGGACAACGGAATAAAAGGGAGGATCTCATGCGCATTGGCGTTCCAAAGGAAATCAAAAACAACGAATTTCGGGTTGGCCTCGTGCCATCCTCCGTGGCTGAACTCGTTCATCACGGCCATCAGGTGACGGTTGAGACCAATGCCGGCAATGGCGCGGGCGTAACCGATGCCGACTATGTCGCCGCAGGCGCAACCATCGCCGCAACGGCGGATGAAATTTTCGCCAGCGCTGACATGATCGTAAAGGTCAAAGAACCCCTAGCCGTTGAACGTAAAAAGCTCCGCAAGGGCCAGCTCCTCTTCACCTATCTTCATTTGGCTCCAGATCCTGAGCAGACGAAAGATCTTTTGGCGTCAGGTGCCACCTGCATCGCCTATGAGACGGTGACGTCACCAACAGGCGGTCTTCCGCTCTTGACCCCGATGTCCGAAGTTGCTGGCCGCTTGGCCCCGCAAGTCGGTGCGCATTGTCTGGAGAAGGCCCAAGGGGGCTTGGGCATTTTGCTCGGCGGCGTCCCCGGCGTGCCTGCTGGTAATGTTGTGATTTTAGGCGGCGGCGTCTCGGGTACGCATGCCGCAACCATCGCGCTTGGCATGGGTGCCAATGTCACCGTGGTTGATCGCTCGGCCGAAGTGCTTCGTCGTATTTCAGCACAGTTCAACGGCGCCGTACGCACGGTGTTTTCAACCCGTGACGCGGTTAATAACCTCGTCACAACGGCGGATATGGTCATCGGTTGCGTGTTGATCCCAGGTGCCGAAGCACCAAAGCTGATCACCCGCGCGATGCTTAAAACCATGAAGCCCGGCTCCGTCATTGTCGACGTCGCTATCGATCAAGGTGGCTGCTGCGAAACGTCGAAAGCCACCACCCACGCCGAACCTACTTATGTTGTGGATGGCGTCATTCATTACTGCGTCGCCAATATGCCCGGCGCAGTGGCCCGCACCTCAACCTTCGCACTGAACAATGGCACGCTGCCTTTTGCTTTAGCGCTCGCCAATAAAGGCTGGAAACAGGCCACAATCGACGACAAGCATCTGCGTAATGGCCTCAACGTTCATGATGGCAAGTTGACGTATAAGGCCGTCGCTGATGCACAAGGCCTCACCTATACAAGCGCCGAAAGCCTTTTAGGCCTTTAAGCTTTTGATGTTTAAAAAGCCCTCCGATGCTTAGCGTGTCGGAGGGCTTTTTTTATCCGCGTTTTCCGACCCGCAAACCGGGTGCCGGTCGTTCCTGCAACACGTCCCGCCTGAACCTAAATAAAGCCGCAGGCCTGCCCCGTGTGGTGGTTTGACTTCCCGTCGGTTCGACAAGAGCCGTCGTCTCCACAAGCCTTCGAAAATTCTGCTTGTGCAAATGCCGTCCTGAAATGGATTCAACGGTGCTTTGTAACGCCGTCAGTGTAAAACTCGGCGGCATCAATTCGAAAACAACCGGGCGATATTTTAATTTAGCCCGTAACCGTCCCATCGCGGTTGCTAATATCCGGCGATGATCGTGCCGCATGGGTTCGCCAAACCGTCGCGCAATATCGGGATCAATGGCACCGGGGCGGCCATCGCGTCCTGCTTCAAAAACCAAACCTGCTTCATAAAGAAGCTCGTACCGATCCAGCACCTTTTCCTCATCCCAAGGCCCTGACTCCGTACCAAAGCAAAACCGAAGGCGCTCCAGCCGAGAAAGCGGCCTTGCCTTCATTTCCGCTTTTTCTGCAGCGCTATCCTGCGCCCAATGATTAAGCCTTGGCAAAATATCACGGTCCAAAATAGCAGGCCGTCCACCGCGCCAATCTTCCCACGGAAAAAACCGATACCATGGGCGAAAAGCCGCCTTCTTGGGGCGATCTTCGGCCTGCGCCGCAACCCGTGTGAGAGCAAGATATCCAATCGATACCACATGCGGCGCGCCATCATTGGGCCGATCATGCCGTCCGCGATCGGCAAAGGTGTAAAGCTGCTCGACATAGCCCAACGAAAGGCCCGATTGCTCTGCCACAAAGGCTCGTAGCGCAATTTCAAGCGTGCGATGCGAGAGCGGATCGAAACTGCCATAGGGCAAGCCATCCTCACCGCCTTCAACGCGGCCTACGAGAATTTGCGGCGCATCGCCTTCCACCGCCACAATGGCAGCGGCGAGCCCAATCTCAATCGGCGTTTCGGGGTGATGCTCAGTCATTAGGTTCAATCATAAACAAGTTCAAAAGGCGTGCCTTCAAAGGCATCGGCGCCGCGTCCGATATCTGCAATTGCCGCCATCATTCGACCCTTTCGACCCAAGATCGAATCGGCCAAGGCAATCAGGCGTGGATTAGGCGTGGCACTCGGTGAAGCGGCCCGCAATCGCGTTGCCAAATGCACCTCATCCAAATCGGGATTTAACACGCTGGCGGCAATATAGGCCGAAGCGGTTGAGCGGCTAATTCCGGCCCAACAATGAATAACCATCGGATCAACCCGATCCCATGCCTGCACAAAGGCGATTAATTGTTCAACATGCTCGGCACCTGGCAGAATATGGCCTTCCATCGGCGCTGTAATATCGCTCGCGATCAATTTCAGATGCTGCGTCGACACGATACCATCAGGACTGGGCACTCCTGCGGCTTCCGTCAACAGCGTAACGACGTGTTTAGCGCCCGTTCGATCAACGGTTTCTTGTAAGCGCGACAGCGAACATACATGCAATTTGGCCATCAACGCGTCTCCAACCTTAAAAATCGTTCAATAAACCGTGTCTTTGCTTCCTCGGCCGTCCAAGACTTTACCAGTAAATCATAATCAGGCTTCATGACAGGCGGTTTACCAAACAGCCGCTTGGCTTCCTCTTCATCAAAGCCTGCCAATTGAGTGGCTTCGAGAAAGGCCGCAATCTGATCCGCCTGTTTAATGCGCTTCGTTAACGCATCCGGCACGCTTGCCTTTAAACCAAACCGCACATGGATCGCCGCTAAAAGCCGAAGCTCGACGGCTTTGTAATCGCCCCCAATCACCGCTTTAAACGGCGATATCATATCGCCCACAACATATTCCGGCGCATCATGCAGCAAGGCCGCCATTTGCTCATCACGCGTAGCCTTACCATCATCGGAGAAAATCGCCTCGACGAGCAAAGAATGTTGCGCAACGGAAAAAATCGCCGGACCAATGGTCTGGCCATTCCACCGCGCCACACGCGCCAAGCCATGCGCGATGTCTTCGATTTCAATATCGAGCGGCGATGGATTTAAAAGATCCAACCGCCGTCCCGATAACATGCGCTGCCAGGCGCGGGGTCGTTCAAGCTTTGCCGACATGATCAGCGCTTCCGCTCCAAAAGCTTTACCTCCTCATGTCGGAAGCAACCGACGAGATGATCATTCACCATGCCCACCGCCTGCATGAACGCATGCACAATCGTAGGCCCGCAAAAATTAAAGCCGCGCTTTTTTAAATCTTTTGAGATGCGCGTGGAAACGTCCGTCTGCGGCACAATATCGGCCATGCTCCGCGGTGTATTTTGAATAACGCGCCCGTCGGTGAAATCCCAAAGATAATTCGAAAATCCTTGTTTTTCTTGAATATCCAAATAAACGCGCGCGCTCTTGATCGTGCTCTCAATCTTGCCGCGATGCCGGATAATGCCCGCATCCTGAACCAGGCTTTCAATTTTTTGCGGCGAATAGCGCACAATCTTTTCAGCATCAAAGCCATCAAAAGACGCCCGAAAATTCTCGCGTTTTCGTAGTATCGTGATCCAGCTTAATCCCGCTTGAAAGCCATCCAAAATCAGCTTTTCGAACAAAGCGCGGTCATCATATTCCGGCACGCCCCAATCCGTATCGTGATAAGCAACATAGAGCGGATCAACACCCGGCCAAGGGCAGCGATGTTTGCCGTCTTCGTGTTCGATGAGACCCTTTGTCATGCTGCACCTGTCAATTCAAACTGAATCCAATCCCGCTTTTCAAGGACAAAGGCACGGCCATTTGCCGACAACGTCTCGCCAAGGGCCAATGCATCGGCTACGCGGTCCAGCCTTAACAGCCCGATCGCCGAGCCATTGGAGCTGGATGAGCCTATACGGCCACAGATTTTTTCACCGGCCAATGCGTCGGTGCCTTCAGGAACGGACATGCCATCGATAAATCGAATAGGCACACAACGGGTACGCGCCGTTCCACGGTGCTGCATGCGAGAAACGACTTCTTGACCGACATAACACCCCTTAGCGAAATCAACGCCATGCAGCTGATCCATATCCGCCTCATGCGGGAAAGCATCTCCATAGATAAAATCACGCCCCCCTTCCGGAATACCGAGCGCAACACGGTGCGCGTCATAATCGGCTTCTGGATCCGATAAGGGAGGACGATGAGCCGCCTCGATAATGGACCGCCAACCAAGCGCCGCGTAACGAGGATCGATGAAACTCACAATAGCATCCGGTGGAACAAGGCCGTCTTGCCACCCTACGATGACCGCCCAGTCATCGCTGCGATTGGCGATATCTACTTTCGCCCGCAATTTATAAAACCCAAGGCGCCGCGCCAAGTCACCGGCAAGCGCGCGGGGGCAGTCGATCGCGAAGCCGTCATCGGTTGCGACAATCAAGCCATCCACAATCATTTTGCCCTGTGGCGTCAAAAGCGCGCCATACCGCGCCTCCCCTTTTTGGAGCCCGCTGATCGAAACGGTGAGCAAATTATCCAGAAAGGGTGCCGCATCCGGACCTAAAACGCTGATTAGGCCGCGATTGGGCAAAAAACATACAGGCATAGGCAATCAACTTTCTTGCTTTGGCAATTTCCGATACGTAGGACAGAAGCTGTCGCCACTCAAGCCGATGTTCCATTCGAGGAGACCCCAATGTCCCATACCTTCGATACCCTCTTCAAAGGCGGCACCGTCGTTAATCAGGACGGAATCGGGATGGCAGATATTGGGGTAAGCCAAGGAAAGATCGTGGCACTAGGGTCACTTGATCCAAAAGCGGCGGGCGAAGTGGTCGATTGTACGGGTCTCCATATCCTTCCGGGCGTGATCGATACGCAAGTTCACTTCCGTGAGCCGGGCCTAACCCACAAAGAAGACCTCGAATCGGGATCACGTGCGGCCGTTATGGGCGGGGTTACCGCCGTTTTTGAAATGCCGAATACCGATCCGCAGACCACAACGGCTGAAGCGCTCGCCGATAAGGTGAAACGCGGCACGCATCGCATGCATTGTGATTTTGCGTTCTGGGTCGGTGGCACGCATGACAATGTCAAACATATCCCAGAGCTTGAACGCCTCCCCGGCTCGGCCGGCATCAAAGTGTTTATGGGATCCTCGACCGGTTCGCTTTTGGTAGAGGATGACAAAGGCGTAGCAGCCATTTTGGAAAAAACGCGACGCCGTTCGGCCTTTCATTCCGAAGATGAGATGATGCTGCGCGCGCGGAAAGATTTACGCGTTGAAGGCGACCCATCTTCGCACCCCATCTGGCGCTCGCCTGAAGTAGCCCTTCGCTGCACGGAACGGCTCGTGCGCATAGCGCATGAGACAGGGGCCAAAATTCACGTGCTGCACATCTCGACAGCCGAAGAAATGGTCTTTCTTGCGGGTCACAAAGATGTCGCAAGCTGCGAGGTCACCCCGCATCATTTAACGATTGATGGGGATGAGGCCTATAAGCGCCTTGGAACCTTGGTGCAGATGAACCCACCGGTTCGTGGCGCCGATGTGCGCGATGCGCTTTGGCAAGGCATAGCCCAAGGCGTTGCCGATGTTTTAGGGTCTGACCACGCACCTCATACACTTGAGGAGAAGGCCAAGCCCTATCCGAATTCGCCTTCCGGCATGACAGGCGTTCAAACGCTTGTGCCAATGATGCTCGATCATATCAACAAAGGTCATATGAGCCTGCAACGCTTTGTCGATATGACAAGCGCGGGACCACAGCGTCTGTTTGGCATTGTTAATAAAGGCCGCATTGCCAAAGGCTATGATGCCGATTTAACCATCGTCGATTTAAAGCGGCGTCAAACCATTACCAATCAATGGATCGCATCAAAATGCGGCTGGACGCCCTATGACGGCGTTAGCGTTCAAGGTTGGCCCATTGGCACAATCGTGCGCGGTCACCGCGTGATGTGGGAAGGTGAACTCACCGATGCTGCGCAGGGCGAAGCCGTTCGGTTTAATTAAAAACCTAAGAAAAAGGTCCTTCTCCTTGAAGGAGAAGGTGCCGCCAGAGGCGGCGGATGAGGTTCTACTGTTTACCACTTAAAACGCGGCTCCTGCCTTAATCAATAACGCACATCAGACCCTCATCCGTCTGCTGCGCAGACACCTTCTCCCTCAGGGAGAAGGCAACAAATAACTTTATTCCTCAATGGCTTAACGTGACGAATTAGCAATCAACGTTGTGGCCTTTTTCAAAACAGCACCGAGACCTTTCGTCACCGCAATACCACCTATGGCATGCGGATCAACCCATTGGATATGAGGCGCTTCAGGCCCCGTCACAGGCTCGCCCTCTACCCATTCGGCTGCAAACGCATTGACGACAAAATGCCGGCGCACTTTTCCATCGGGATCGCGGTCAATCACTTCGACATGACCTGCAAAACCAATAATGCGCGCGGTTACGCCAACCTCTTCCATCACTTCGCGAAGGGCTGCTTCTTCCAGTGTCTCGCCAATTTCAACAAGCCCACCGGGCAGTGAATAAATCGGCGCGCTTTCAGTATTCACACGCGCCGCCAATAACACTTTGCCGTCCCGAAAAACCGCAACGCTTGCGCCAATCAAAGGGCGTTGCGGATAGAGCCTATCGCTCATACGTGCTGGCCGCCATTGATGTGAATTTCAGCGCCGTGCACATAGCTCGATTGATCGGTGCAGAGGAAGTAAATCGCCTTCGCCACTTCCTCGGGCGTTCCAAGCCGCCGCATTGGAATTTGCTCGACAATCTTGTCGGTGCCGGGCGATAAAATGGACGTATCAATTTCACCGGGCGAGATCGAATTAACGCGAATACCAAGCGGCCCAAAATCAGAGGCCATTTCGCGCGTCAAGCCAGCCAAAGCGGCTTTCGAGGTGGCATAGGCGGAGCCGGCAAAGGGATGAACGCGCGAACCAGCGATCGACGTCACATTCACCACCGATCCCTTGGCCGCTTTTAATTCGTCAAGCAGTCCACGGGCCAGCATCATAGGCGCAAAAAAATTCACTTGAAACACACGCTGCCAATCATGGAGCTCGGTGTTCAATGTCCCCAAACGGGCACCACCTTCGCCCTTGGGCGAAATACCGGCATTATTAACGAGCGCGTCGAGCTGCCCATCTTCCAACCGGCGACGGATTTCTTCAATGGCTTCGCGAGTATTTTTTGCGTCTTCAAGATCAACTTGAATATGATCCTGCGCCCCCATCTCCCACGGGCAATTCTCGGGAAAAGCCTGACGCGAACAGCTGATGACGCGCCAGCCGGCGGCTGAGAAGCGCTTCACCGTCGCGTGTCCAATGCCGCGGCTGGCACCCGTTAGCAACATCGTCCTGCGCCGCGCGGGCTCATTGGATTGGGACATGAAATATCGCTCCTTACAAATTATCGAACATCACGGATAAAGCCGCGCCTTCGTCCATGGTGCCGATGGTGCGTCCCGCCGGAAAACAATCCGATCATGGAGCCTGAACGGGCGATCATGCCAAAATTCCATTTCCACCGGCAAAATACGAAATCCCGTCCAATGCGGTGGGCGCGGCACATCCCCAATAGCATATTTCATCGCATTGGTCGCAACCGCCTTTTCAAGGGCGAAGCGCCCCTCCAGCGGGCGCGATTGCTGGCTTGCCCAAGCGCCAATCCGGCTATCGCGCGGGCGCGAGTGGAAATAAGCGTCCGCCTCTTCGTCCGTTACCTGTTCGACCTGACCGCGAACGCGCACTTGCCGCTTCAGGCTTTTCCAATGGAACACCAGAGCCGCCTTAAGCGTTCCCAAAATCTCACGCCCCTTGGCTGATTCGGTATTGGTGTAAAAAACAAAGCCCGATTCATCCCAGCCCTTCATGAGGACCATGCGAACATTGGGTAGGCCGGAAGAATCAACCGTTGCCAGCGCCATCGCGTTCGGATCATTGGGTTCAGAGGCGGTTGCGTCGGAAAACCACTGCTCAAACAGCAAAAAAGGCTCACTCGCCTCGGTAAAGTCACCGTCTGTTAAACTTTTCACGATTCTAATGCTCCCGCCGAACCAAAATGTCGCATGTCACTTACGACCGAATGCGCCGCTTGGTTTTCGATAGCTAGGGGTACGAAGTCAATGATCCGCCGCCGATTATCT
>CANGLU010000018.1 GCA_947455025.1 Hyphomicrobiales bacterium | reverse complement strand
TTCGGAAACGATCTCGCGGGGAGAAAAATCGGTCATCAGGTTCACTCTACGGTATCGAGCGATTCAATGGTCAATGAATGATTGGTATAAACGCAAATATCAGCAGCAATACCCATACTCTTACGCACAATGGCTTCGGCGTCCAGATCCGTATCGATCAAGGCGCGTGCAGCGGCCAAGGCATAATTTCCACCCGAGCCAATGCCCATCACGCCCGTCTCGGGTTCCAGAACATCGCCAGTGCCCGATAAAATCAACCCGACATTTTTGTCAGCTACCAGCATCATCGCCTCAAGGCGGCGCAGATACCGATCGGTCCGCCAATCTTTGGCGAGCTCGACGCAAGCGCGCATCAATTGGCCGGGATATTGTTCCAATTTCGATTCAAGCCGCTCAAACAGCGTAAACGCATCAGCGGTTGCACCCGCAAAGCCGGAAATGACCTCTCCTTTGCCCAAACGACGCACTTTTCGGGCATTTCCCTTCATGATCGTCGGGCCGAGGCTGACCTGACCATCGCCACCGATGACAACGCGTCCGCCCTTGCGAACCATGAGAATGGTGGTCGCCCGCCATTTTTTATCGGCTTCTTCGTGCATCATCGAAAGCTCCCAGTGCTGCTCCGCTTACGGCTCTAGCGTAAACGAAAGCGCGGCGCAAAACAGCGTTCATTCTAAACTCGCCGTCTTTCGTCTTTTCGCATATCACAGGTGGCGTCTGTCGGCTCAACTTGCTAGAGACATTTTGTAATCCGATGGATTGGGTGAAGGAGTGGGATTGAGATGAGGTCAGCAGCCATCAAACGGAAGACCGGCGAAACCGATATTGCGGTGAGCGTCGCGCTCGATGGAACAGGTGAAGCCAAGATTGCCAGCGGTGTTGGTTTTCTGGATCATATGCTGACGCTTTTGGCCCGCCATGCCCTGTTTGATATCTCGGTCAGCTGCAAAGGCGATCTGGAGATTGATCAACATCACTCGGTTGAGGATATCGGCATTGCGCTCGGACAGGCCTTCAAGCAGGCGTTGGGCGATAAAAAGGGCATCACTCGCTATGCCCATTCCTATCTGCCGATGGACGAGACCTTAAGCCGCGTCGCCGTTGATGTTTCCGGACGCCCGTTTCTTGTTTTCAAGACGGAATTTGCGCGCGAAAAAATCGGCGAGTTTGATACCGAACTCGTGCGCGAATGGTTCCAGGCCTTTGCCATCAATGCCGGTGTTACGCTTCATGTCGAAACGCTGTATGGTGACAATGCGCATCACATTGCCGAGAGTTGCTTCAAGGGGCTGGCGCGTGCCTTGCGCAGTGCGGTTGCCATTGATCCGCGCGAAGAAGGCCGCGTGCCATCGACCAAGGGTTCGCTCTAGGCTTTTTCGCTGATGTACTGATTTGAACGGGACCGCATGATGGCGCTCTTTTCCGTCTATCTTCCTAAACTGCAAACGGGGACGACCGATGCCCGGTTTGAAAAAGCGCGCTTTGTTCGCGACGGGTTTTCATGGGGTGGATTTTTATTCCCCGTGCTCTGGCTTCTTTGGCATCGCGTATGGCGCTGGGCGCTGGCGGTAATGGCGTTTGACGTGTTGCTTCTGTTGCTCAGCCATCGGTTGGGCGTATCGCCCGCTGCCCTTGCAGCGGCCGATGTTTTGGAAATGCTGTTTGTCGGGTTAGAAGCGCGGCATTGGTTTTGTCTAGCGTTGGAACGGCGCGGGTATGAATTGAGCGATGTTGTGCAGGCGGAATCAAAAGAAGACGCGGAATATCGCTTTTTCGAGCGGGCCGCGGCCCAACGGCCAACCGAAGCATCGGTTCTTCCGCCCCAACCCGCACCGCGGAGCTATGGCGTGATTGGCCTTTTTCCCGAACAGGGATCGTATTGATGAGCGTTGCGATTATCGATTACGGCTCGGGTAATCTCCACTCGGCCCATAAAGCGTTTGAGCGTGCTGCGTCTGAATCGGGCATTGGCGGGGATATTATCGTCACGTCCGACCCTGAGCTTGTTCGCGCGGCCGACCGAATCGTGCTGCCCGGTGTTGGTGCCTATGCCGATTGCCGTCGGGGATTGGACGCGGTGCCCGGCATGGTCGAGGCCATGACCGAGGCTGTCCAAGGTAAAGGACGGCCGTTTTTAGGAATTTGCGTCGGCATGCAATTGCTTGCCGATCGCGGGCTTGAGCATGTGACTACCCCCGGTCTCGGTTGGATCGGTGGCGATGTTGTGGAAATTGTGCCGGACGATCCCGCGCTTAAAATTCCGCATATGGGGTGGAATACGCTCGATCAAGGCCAAGACCATGCGCTATTGGCCGGAATTCCGACCGGTGCTGATGGCTGGCATGCCTATTTTGTCCATTCCTTCCATTTGCAGCCCTCAACGCGTGACACGGTGGTTGCCACGACCCAATATGGCGGGGAAATAACCGCTTTAGTGGCTAAGGGCACGGTGGCGGGTACCCAATTTCATCCCGAGAAAAGTCAAAAACTCGGTCTTGCTTTGATTGCCAATTTTTTGAGGTGGCGTCCGTGATTTTGTTTCCTGCCATCGATCTCAAAGAAGGCCGTTGCGTTCGTCTCATTCAAGGCGATATGGCGCAAGCCACCGTGTTTAGCGATCACCCTGCCGATCAAGCCGCGAGCTTTGAAGCGCAAGGGTTTGAATGGCTGCATATTGTGGATCTCGACGGTGCGTTTGCCGGCAAGCCTGTGAATGCCGAGGCTGTTCGCGCGATTGTGAAGCGGATTAGCCTGCCTATTCAATTGGGCGGCGGCATCCGCGATATCCGCACCGTTGAAGGCTGGTTGGAAGCGGGCATTCGCCGCGTGATTATTGGGACGGCGGCGGTAAAAGACCCTTCTTTCGTGCGCGAGGCAGCGCGTCGGTTTCCGGGTCAGGTGGCGGTCGGGATTGACGCGCGCGATGGCCGCGTGGCCGTTGACGGGTGGGCGAGCCTTTCGGAAATGTCGGCGGAAGAATTAGGCTTACGCTTTCAAGACGCGGGCGTTGCAGCCATTATTTACACGGATATTTCGCGTGACGGCCTGTTAAAGGGCCTCAATATTGAATCAACGCTCGCTTTGGCGAATGCGCTGACCATTCCGGTTATTGCCTCCGGTGGGCTTGCTTCCATTGAAGATATTCAGCGGCTGACACAACCCGATTGTGCTGTGCTTGAGGGTGCCATCAGCGGTCGCGCGCTTTATGATGGCAGGCTTGATCCGACGGACGCTTTGACCTTGATCCGTACGAGCAAGGGGCGCGTCCATGCTTAAGGTCAGGGTTATTCCATGCCTTGATGTGAAAGACGGGCGCGTTGTTAAAGGCGTGCAATTTGTCGATTTGCGCGATGCGGGCGATCCGGTTGAATCGGCCATTGCTTATGATGCAGCAGGCGCCGACGAGCTTTGCTTTTTGGACATTACCGCCAGCCATGAAAACCGTGGCACGTTAATGGATGTGGTGAGCCGAACGGCCGAGGCTTGCTTTATGCCGTTAACGGTTGGCGGCGGCGTGCGGACGATCGACGATATTCGCAATTTGCTGCTGGCGGGTGCGGATAAGGTTTCGATCATGACGGCGGCGGTGAATGACCGCGATTTTGTGCGGCGCGCGGCGGAAAAATTCGGCACGCAATGCATTGTGGTGGCCGTCGATGCCAAAAAGGTTTCAAACGAGGGCGCTCCCGACCGTTGGGAGATTTTCACCCATGGCGGCCGCAAACCAACAGGCATTGATGCCGTCCAATACGCCCAAGAAGTAACGGCGTTGGGAGCAGGTGAAATTTTGCTGACCTCGATGGACCGCGACGGCACCAAAATCGGCTATGATATTGCGCTGACGCGCGCGATTGCCGATGCCGTATCCATTCCGGTGATTGCGTCCGGTGGCGTCGGCTCGCTCGACCATATGGTGGAAGGGATCCGCGATGGTCACGCGAGTGCTGTTTTGGCGGCCTCGATTTTCCATTTTGGGGAACACACGATCCGTGAAGCGAAAGAAAAGCTTCGCGCCAATGGCTTGCCCGTAAGGATCGATTAAATGGCTGATTTTTCGCTGAGCGATCTCGAACGCATCGTGGCTGAACGGGCTAAGGCTTCGCCTGATGAATCCTATACGGCCAAGCTCATTCAACGCGGAATGTCGGTTTCGGCGAAAAAGCTTGGCGAGGAAGCGGTTGAGGCCGTGATAGCCGCTGTATCGGGGGATCGCGAGCATTTGATTGCGGAAAGTGCGGATGTTTTTTATCATCTCCTCGTCGTGCTCAAAGCAGCGAATATTCCGCTCGACGAGGTAATGGCGGAACTTAAACGGCGCACCGCGCAAACGGGCTTGGCTGAAAAAGCCGCCCGGCCACAAGCCTGATTTCGGATTCTTCGCAGATGAGCGGCATTGGCGATTATCTCAGCTATGAAGCGGAAGCCGATGCGCTGGCTGAAGCCCTATCGCCCTATCGCGTTTTTTCGCGTCAGGAATGGGCGGCATTGCGCGCCGATACGCCGATGACCTTGACCGCGGATGATTTGCAAAAATTGCAATCCTTGAGCGACCCGATTTCGCTCGACGAAGTGGTTGCTATTTATCTGCCGCTGACGCGTTTGCTGTCGCTGTATGTGGCGGCGACGCAGGGTCTTTTTAAAGCCACGCAGCGCTTCTTGATGGCAGAAGATGGCAAGGTGCCCTATGTGATCGGCCTTGCAGGCTCGGTGAGCGCTGGCAAATCAACAACCGCACGTGTTTTGAAGGCGCTGCTCTCGCGTTGGCCCAACACACCAAAAGTGGAATTGGTAACCACTGACGGGTTTCTGCTGCCCAATGCCGAGCTTGAAGCCGCAGGTTTGATGGAGCGTAAAGGCTTTCCGGAAAGCTATGATGGGACGGCCTTGATCCGGTTTTTATCGGATATCAAAGCGGGCAAGCACCATGTTGAAGCGCCCGTTTATTCGCATCTGGTTTATGATGTCGTCAAAGGCGAAAAAATCACCGTCGATCGGCCTGATATTCTCATCGTAGAAGGGCTGAATGTATTGTTGCCGAACCGGCTGCCGAAATCATCCAAGCCTATTCCGTTCGTCTCGGATTTTTTTGATTTTTCGATCTATCTTGATGCACCCGAAGACGATCTTGAGCGCTGGTATGTCAACCGCTTCATGCGGTTGCGCGATACCGCTTTCAGAGACCCGCGCAGCTTCTTCCGCAAATATGCCGAATTAAGCGATGACGCGGCCGAGGCCATGGCGCGCGATATTTGGCATCGGATCAATCTCACCAATTTGCGCGAAAATATCGAGCCGACGCGTCCCCGCGCCGACCTTATTTTGACCAAAGGCGGGCATCACAGCATCACCGAAGTGGCGCTTAGGAAATTGTAAGCCCGTTTTGCAGCGCTAAATCTTTCAGGCTGGTTTGCGGCCGAGCACCCAAATGTTGAATGACTTCGGCTGCAGCCAAGGCCCCCATCCGCGCGCAATCTTCATGCGAAATGCCGCGCGCTAGGCCCAACAGAAAACCCGCTGCAAAGAGATCGCCCGCACCCGTTGTATCAACCAGCGCTTCAATCGGGAAAGCGCTGACAGCCTTTGTTTCCTCACGCGTCACAACCAATGAGCCGTGCTCGGAACGGGTGACGACACCGAGCGTGCCTTCTTGCCGCAAAGCCGCCAACGCACTGTCGAAATCAGACGTCGCATAGAGGCTTTTGAGCTCGTGCTCATTGGCAAACAGAATGTCGATGGTTTTATCGCGCAGCAATTCGCGGAATTCATCGCGGTAGCGATCAACGCAGAAACTATCGGATAACGTGATCGAGACTTTATTGCCCGCGCGATGGGCAATGCCGGCGGCTTTCCGGAAAGCTTCTTTCGCATCCGGCGGATCCCAGAGATAACCTTCGAGATAGGTGATGGAGGAGGCTTCAACGATGGCCTCGTCAATATCGTCGGGGTTCAGCAATTGGCAGGCACCGAGATAGGTGTTCATCGTGCGCTCGCCATCGGGCGTGACGAGGATAAAACTACGTGCCGTTGCCGGGCCATCCACCGAACGCGGCGTATCAAACCGCACGCCGATGGCGCGGATGTCATGGGCGAACACATCGCCCACCGCATCTTGGCGAATTTTACCAATAAAAGCTGCACTGCCACCAAGCGACGCGATGCCGACGGTGGTGTTGGCGGCGGAACCGCCGGAAATAATGGTCGCGGGGCCCATCGCGCCATAAAGCCGCTCGGCTTCCGGCTCGTCGATCAGCCGCATCGAGCCTTTATTGAGCTGGTTGGCGATGAGGAAATCATCTTCCGTGTGGGCCAACACATCGACGATGGCGTTGCCGATGCCTAAAACATCATGGGATTGATTGGCCATTCACATACTTTCTCTCAATTAGAAACGCGCGCCCGTTTGACAGTGGGCGAGGCTGCCGTCAAGTGCGGGACCGTTTGCGGGCCGCGTCCAGCGTTTCAAGCAACGCCTCGAGATCGGCTTCGGTGAGGGTGCCGATGTCACGCGCGAGCCGATTGGCAAGCTCGGTTGCTTTCGGCGGAAGTCCCGCTGTGTCGACCGTAATCTTCGGGTTCGATACATCGGCGAGGCGCTGCAACTCGTCCGCCTCGTCCCAGATGATGTTGAAATAATGGATGACGCGCTGAATGAAGCTCCAATTCGGTTTGGAGCGTCGGCCATGCTCTAAGGCCGACAGATAGGTGGCGGACACGCCTAATTCTTCCGCCATGTCTTTCAAGCGAAGGCCGCGGTCTTCGCGCAATTGCCGTAAGCGGGCGCCGAAGGGGGTCATGCCGCGCCACCGCCCCGTTTGCGCCGGATGCGGACATAAAGCGCGCCGGATCCGCCATGGTGCTGGGCGGCGGGCTCAAACCCGATGACATAGGGACGCATATCCGGCATTCGGAGCCAATGCGGAACCGTGCGCCGCAAAACGCCGCGCTCTTCCAATAGACCTTGATCATTGGGGCCTGAGGCACCTTTTCCCGTAACCACCAGGATAACCGCATAGCCCATGGCGTGCGCGCCGATGATAAAGCGGCGCAGCGCCTCATGCGCTTCGTCTTGTCGTTTGCCGTGCAGATCAATCACCGAATCAATCGGTTGCGCGCCGCGCGAGAGGCGTTGCCGCAAGCGCCTTTCGAGCGGGGCCAGCGGCGGGATGGCGGGTGGCGGAGCTTTTACCGGCGATTGAGGCGCGGGCGTTGCCGGTTTCGGCGGTTTGGTGAATTTTGGCGGCGGTGGCGGGGCTTTTACATCGGGTATGGGGTCAGATGCTACAATCGGCGCTTCAATTTTGGGCGTTTTCGACCGAATGGGTTCGATATGACGCGTGACGTGAGACCAGAGCGATACTTCGTCCGAGGTTAATGTCCTTTTTCGCCGCCCGCTCGACATTTCTCTTCAGCTCCGAGGCAACAAAACGATGAAATCACCAGGATGACGGATCAAGCCCGCTTGGTGGCCTGCCGCCTCGCCCGATCCCATAAAGAGATCGGCGCGTGCAGCACCCAAAATGGCTGATCCCGTATCTTGCGCAATCATCAAACGCGAGAAAGGCACGCTTTGTCCATGCCCATCGGGTAATTCGGCGGAAATGAAAAAGGGCAATCCATAGCTCCATTGCCGACGATCGACCGCGATGGAGCGGCCTGCGGCCAAACTTGTCGAGGCGGCACCGATCGGGCCTTCGGTCTCGGGCAAATCATCGGAGCGCGAAAAAAAGATATAGGACTGGTTTAATCGCATCAGACGTTCCGCATGAAGCGGGTTGGCGCGTAGCCATGCTTTCAACGATTCCAGATGAATATCACCGAGCGCCATATGACCCTCTGCCACAATCACTTTAGCAATCGTCGTATAAGGATAACCGTTTCGACCCGCATAGGTCAGGCGACAGATTTTTCCATCCGGTAGGCGAACGCGGGCCGATCCCTGAATATGGGCGAAAAACAACTCAACCTTGTCGGGCAGATAGAGAAGTTCCAAACCCTGACCGTCGAGCGCACCATCCCAAATCGCGGCGCGATCATCATAGGGCTCATATCCCTGTTGTGTCCTGCGGGCAGCCGAATAGGGCGCAAGCGGTGACGGTTCATCTTGCGGGAAGGTGACGAGATCATCCGGTCGCGCAAGTACGGGAATTGAAAAATCAGCGGTTTTCTCGAGAGAGCCGGAAATTTCAGGCTCGTAATATCCCGTTAAAAAGCCGCGTCCTTGATGGGGTTCAACTTTATAGGGCTCAAAGTGTGTTTCAAAAAAGACCCGAGCATCGCCGTTTTTTGACGCATGTTCGAGCGCCTTGGTGAAAAGCGGCACTAAACGCGCCTCTTGCCGCCGGGTTGGCCGCAAATGGGGCGTTTGATCGAGCTCCGCTTTTGCGGTTTTTAGGAATGTTAAAAAAGCACTGTGCACATCATCGGACTGCCAATGATCAATCGCCGAAAAGGGGATGGGTTTAAGATCGGCGTCGATCAGGTCAGGCAGCATGGATTCAACTTAATGGGCCGCCTCGGTCGCGATCAATTTCCATACGGGATCGCGGCTGTTGAGTTCACGCGCAAAGGTCCAGATATCGGTCACATCGACAACTTTATCGGCCGCACCATCGGTAATAACACCTGCGGCATCACGCGTAGCGGTGATCAGTTTTGAAAGAAATTGCACCGTGATCTGAGCCGCATTGCCGCGCAATTGCACGTGATGCACATCGGCTTTTTCAATCCCAACAAAGGTTGTCTCAACCGTTTCACCGCGCTTTTCACGATCCGCAATAGCGGCAACAAAACTCTCAAACACGTCACGTGAGAGAAGTTCTCGCAACGTGTTGCGATCCCCCGCTGCGAAAGCCACGACAATGGCTTCATAGGCGCCACGTGCACCGGTAATAAATTGCCGTACTTCAAAGCTTCGATCGGCGACCACAAGCGCATCGAGCGAATCGGCCAATGGCGTGCCAAGCTCAGCAATGCCTTTCCACCGTGCGGGATCTGCTTCGGGTGCCTCTTCAACAACGGGCTCGGGAGTAGCGTCGCGCGGTGGCGCAGGCGAAACGAGTTTGGCAACAGATGCCAAATTCGACGCAGGCGCCTGATTATCCCGATCGGGACGGGTTCCAAGCACGCTGTAAAGGCGCCAGCCTACAAAGACGGCGAGCAATAAAAAGACGATAATGGACAAATCAAAACTATCCTGCATGAAAATCTAACCAGCTCTGTTTGGCGTTATGCCAAGACACCCGCTTCTATATGGGATTTTATCATCAAAATCCAAATAGCTCACGCTTGACCTTAGGGCAAAAATCACGTTCACGTCTATCATACCGCGATCCCACGTCGATTTTTATCATTTGATCGACACCTAGCCTTGGAGCCCTTGATTATGACCGACGTCGATTCCGCCAACCAAGCCCGTCCTACCCTCTCGGCGCTCGGGCAATATATCAAGGATCTGTCTTTTGAGAATCCAAACGCGCCCAATTCGTTAGTTCCGCGCGAAAATGGACCTAATATTGCGATTAACGTCAATGTTAACGCCAAACAGATCGCCGAAACCGATTTCGAGGTCGAATTGCTCTTAGAAGGTAAAGCTGGCGATGGGGACGATGTGATGTTCCGGTTCGAGCTTATTTATGCCGGTATTTTCCGCGTTCTTAATATTCCAGCCGAGAATATTCAGGGCGTCGTCATGATCGAATGTCCGCGGCTACTCTTTCCCTTTGCGCGCCAGATTATCGCCGACAGCGTCCGCAATGGTGGTTTCCCGCCACTGCTCATCGATCCAATCGATTTCGCAGGCCTTTATCAGCAAAAGATAGCCCAGCTGCAAAGTGAGCCCGTTGGTAATGCCTGATCTACGGTTCGCTTAATCGTCCGAGGCTTCGCGAATATAGTCTTTCCAAATAACGTCGCCACCCAGCGTGGCGACAAAGGCTTCATGGGCCGCAAGTTCGGTTTCCGACAGGCGGTTTGGCAATGCGTTTGGACGCTTTGCCCTTACGCTTGAGCCTTCATCCGGCCTTTGGCGTTCTGAAGGCTTCGATTCGATGGTCGCCAGACCCAAATCGGCCTGACGGCCACCGGTCAGTTCGATGTAAACTTCGGCCAAAATTTCCGAATCGAGCAAGGCGCCGTGCTTTGTCCGCTTCGAATTATCGATGTTATAACGCTGGCAGAGCGCATCGAGGCTATTGGGTCCAAAAGGATGCTTCCGGCGCGCAATTTGTAAGGTATCGATCACCCGCTCTGAATCGATGGTCGGACGGCTGACGCGCACCAATTCGGCATTGATGAAGCCCATATCGAAAGATGCATTATGCGCAACCAGCGCTGCATCACCGATAAAATCGATAAAATCCTGCGCGATATCGGTGAAAAGCGGTTTATCGGATAAAAATTCAGCCGAGAGACCGTGAACGCGAAACGCGGCTTCCGGCATATCCCGCTCGGGATTTAGATAGACGTGAAACGTCTCGCCTGTCGGAAGGCGATTGAACAGTTCAACGCAGCCGATTTCAACAATACGGTCTCCGCCCAAAGGATTGAGCCCAGTTGTTTCCGTGTCAAAAACGATCTCGCGCATAAATTAGGCTTTTCCTTCAACCATCTTCGTGGCCGCATGTCCGGTACGGCCACTAAAGGTCCGAATGGCGGCATCCACCTGTCGACCGGCGTCTTCTACACCATAGCTCGTATCAATGATCAAATGCGCCTGTTTTCGTTTTTCCGAATCGGGCATTTGACGGGCCAAAATGGCCTTAAAATGCTCTTCTGTCATGCCGGGGCGCGCAAGCACCCGCGCCTTCTGGGCAGAATAATCTGTCGAGACCAGAATAATCGCATCAACGCGGTCTTGTCCGCCTGTTTCGAGCAATAAGGGAATATCAAGCACAACGAGGGGCAAAGAACGGGCAAGCGCATCGCGTAAAAACGTCCGCTCGGCTTCACGAACCAGCGGATGAACAATCGCTTCGAGACGTTTGATCGCGTCGGAATGGCCTAAAACCATTGCGGATAGGCGTTTACGATCAACAACACCCTCAATCACACTGCCCGGAAAGGCTGCTTCAACCAAAGAGGCTGCTTTGCCCCGATAAAGCGCATGGACCGTCGCATCGGCATCGTAAACCGGCACGCCTCTGTCGCGAAAGAGCTGCGACGTCGTTGATTTTCCCATGCCAATCGAGCCGGTCAGGCCGAGCACGAAGGTCATGAGGTTACGCCTCTAATATGGTCTTCAATAAGGCCACGAAGTTCTGTGGTCACGGTTGGTCTTTGACCAAACCAATGCTCGAAGCCGGGGACGGCTTGGAACAAGAGCATCCCCAATCCATCAACAATCGGGTTTCCGCGCTGTTTAGCTTGACGCAACAAGCCTGTTTCAAGCGGAACATAGACGATATCCGTAACCAGCGCTTTAAGCGGCAATGGAGCAAGGTCGATCTCGAGCTCGGCCTGTCCTTTCATGCCCAATGACGTCGTATTGACCAAAATATCGGCGTCGGTGAGGGCAAGGGGAAGTTCAGACCAAGGCATCGGATGAACCGTTGGACCAAACCGCTTGGCTAGGATTTCGGCTTTTTCGAAGGTGCGGTTAATGAGGCAAATCTGGGTGGCGCCTCTCTCTTGCAGACCGACAATGATGCTGGCGGCCGCCCCGCCTGCGCCCAAAATCACCGCCTTTTTTAAATGCGTATCCCAATGCGGCGCGCGATCGTCCAAATTGGCGATAAAGCCTTCAACATCAGTGTTGTCGCCGCACAAGAGATCGCCCTCAAACCAAAGCGTATTGGCGACTTGCAAATGGTTAGCGCGCGGGCTGGCGCGATCCAACAATCGGAAGGCCGCTTCTTTGTGGGGAAGCGTTACATTGCATCCGACATAGCCATGATCGCGCATCGAGCGCACAAAATTGGCGAAGTTTTCCGGCAACACGTCTTCGCGATTATACTGGCCTTTAAGCCCAAGTTGATCGAGCCAATAACCATGAATCATTGGCGAACGCGAATGGGCGATAGGATGACCGATAACGCAAGCCGCTGGCGTGATTTCACTCATAATGACAAGCATCCTTCGCGTCGAAAAAATCCGATGACCCGTTCAAGCGGCAATCCTAACACGGTGAAAAAATCACCTTCAACACGCTCAAACAAATGCACGCCCAAGCCTTCGAGCGCATAACATCCAACATTGTTAAGAACGGCGTCGCCAGCATAGTCGCAATAGCGTTCAATCTGTTCTGTTGTCATGCTTCGCATCGTCATATCGGCTGTATCATGATCTTCGAAAAGAACATGTCCATCGCGGGCGATGGCAAACGCGCTGATCAATTGATGGGTTTTACCTGATAGAAATGCCAGATGGTTTTTGGCCTCATGAATGCTTTGCGCTTTGTGCAAAACCTTTGTCTCGCAGGCCAAGATTTGATCGGCGCCGATAACGTAATGCTCTGGATAAGACAGGCTTGCCAAACGGGCTTTCTCGCAGGCTAACGCATGGGCACGATCGACGGGGCTTGGTGATTCTGTTGCAAGGGCGTGTTCAAAAGCGCGTTCATCAAACACCGGTACGTGAATTTTCGGAGACAAATGCGCTCCTTCAAGCAGATCGCGCCGCGTCTTGCTTTTGGAGGCTAGGACAAGCGGATAATCGCTGATCCATACCGATGAAGAAATGCTCATTGTGTTTCCCGCTGGCGCAGATGATCGCGGTAGAGATCAATAACAGCCGCAGCCGTTTCTTCAATCGAGCGTCGTGACACATCAATCATTGGCCAATTATGCCGCGCGCATAGTCGGCGAGAATGCGCGATTTCCTCGGTAACGGCGGTTTTATCGATATAGGGCGAGTTTTCCGGCGCGTTCAGCGTCAAAAGACGGTTTTGTCGGATTTGGACGATCCGCTCGGGGCTGGCCACCAAGCCAACAACCAGCGGCTTTTTAAGCGTTTCGAGCGCAGCAGGCGGTGGAATGCCTGGCACCAGCGGGACATTGGCGGTTTTATAGCCGCGATTGGCGAGATAGATGCTGGTTGGCGTTTTCGACGTCCGGCTGACGCCTACCAGAATGATATCGGCGTCGTCGAGGTCCTGTCCCTGTTGGCCGTCATCATGCATCATCGTGTAATTTAAGGCGTCGATCCGTTTGAAATAATCCGAATTCAAGACGTGTTGCGCGCCAGGACGGTGCGTATAGCTCAAACCAAGATAGGCTTGGAAAATCGACAAGACCGGATCGAGAACCGACAGGCAGGGACACCCGAATTCAGCGCACGCTGTCTCAAGCCGTTTGGCCAAAGCCTGATCAACAAGGGTATAAAGCACGATACCCGGCGCATTTTCGAGCCCGACAATAACACGATCAAGCTGCGCTTCGTTCCGGATCAACGGATAGACATGCTCAATCGCCGATACGGTTTCATATTGAGCGGCCGCGGCCCGACTAACCGCAATCAGCGTCTCGCCGGTGGAATCGGAAACCAGATGGAGATGGAAATAATTTCGATTCAAACCAATCAAACCATTCGTTGCAAGCTGTGGATGCTTTCATGGGCAATGGGGATAAACAGGTATTATTCCGAGTGGTGGAAAACCCCTATCTCCTATCGGGTTAATTCCATCAACAGATGCTTTTTTGGGTGCGACGGCAACCTGGATCTTGCTTACTACGAGGATAAAATTTTTTCCCGCCGCTTTCTTCTTCAGATTGGTCTTTTCTAACGGCTTGATATTGCTTGCGAAATTTATTTCTTGCTGGAAATATCGACTGACAAAAAAATTGTCCAGAAAAATTGACAAATGTGGTGAAAACCGTGGACATTCTGTGGATGAGTTCGTGTTATCTTTAATCCCTGTCTAACAACAACAAAAATTAAGAATCTCTTAAGGAATCTCTTTTTGACCCAATCGGTGAATAAGCTCGTGTCTGTCGATAAACCCCTTCTCGCAACGCTGAACGGTATCCAACAAAAACGGCCACCGCTTTGGATCATGCGGCAGGCTGGCCGCTATTTACCAGAATATCGGGAAGTTCGAGCGCGTTCGAAAAACTTTATCGACTTTTGTTATTCGCCCGATTTGGCAACCGAAGTGACGCTTCAACCGATTAGGCGCTTTGGTTTTGATGCTGCCATTTTATTCTCAGACATTCTCGTTGTCCCTGATGCGTTAGGACAAGGCGTATCCTTTGTCGAAAACGAAGGTCCGCGGTTACCTCCGCTGCTCGTCGAAAATAATCTCTCCGAATTAAAAGATTCAATTGATTTGGATCGTTTGGCGCCGGTTTTCGAAACGATTGGACGGGTTAAAGAAGCTCTGCCGAAGGAAACGACGTTTCTAGGATTTTGTGGCGCGCCTTGGACCGTGGCAAGTTACATGATTGCGGGCAAAAGTACGCCAGAATTGGCGCCCATCCGGTTGGTCGTCTATCGGAACCCCGAATATTTAACGCGTTTGATCGATCTTTTGGTCGATTCCTCGATTGCCTATCTGTGCCGTCAGGTTGAGGCGGGTGTCGACGCGTTGCA
Organism: Hyphomicrobiales bacterium; assembly: GCA_947455025.1. Classification (GTDB taxonomy): domain Bacteria; phylum Pseudomonadota; class Alphaproteobacteria; order Rhizobiales; family Beijerinckiaceae; genus CAIUPE01. The sequence continues at coordinate 26,920 of CANGLU010000018.1, read as the reverse complement.
GATTTTTGAGAGCTTTGCCGGTGCGTTAACCGCTGACGGGATCGAGCAATGGTCCATTGGGCCGATCAGGCGGATTATCGAAGGGGTTCGGAAGCGCCATGCGCATGCTAAATTTATTGTGTTTGGTCGGGGCTCGGGCGCGAACCATGTGCAATATGCCACGAAAACAGGTGCGGATGCGGTGGCAATTGATTGGGGTACCGATCCACACTGGGCAGCGGCGACGCTTCAGCCGTTAAAGCCTGTTCAGGGCAATCTCGATCCGCTAGCGGTAGTGGCAGGCGGTGATCAACTGGATCGCCGCGTGGACGGCATCATAGAGGCCTTCTCGAAGGGGCCGCATATTTTCAATTTCGGTCACGGGATCGTGCCGGAAACGCCGGTGGCCCATGTAGAACGGTTGGTCAAACGGGTGCGGGGCTGAGCTTGGTTTATCTTTGGATAAAAGTGTTACACGTTCTGGCGGTCATCTCGTGGATGGCCGGTTTGCTCTATCTGCCGCGGTTGTTTGTGTATCATTCGACGGTGGAGATAGGCTCGGCGACGTCCGAAACGTTCAAGATCATGGAACGGCGGCTTTTGAAGGCGATCATGACGCCGGCGATGGTGGTTGCTTGGATCGCCGGACTTTGGATGGCGTTTTCGAGTGGTGTGATTGGCGAGGGTTGGTTTCATGCTAAATTATTGGCGGTGCTGATTCTCAGTGGCGCGCATGGCATGATGGTGGGACAGGTTAAACGGTTCGCGCGGGATGAAAATCGCCATTCGTCGAAATATTATCGTGTTTTCAATGAGATACCCACGCTCTTGATGATTGTTGCCGTGGCGCTGGTTATTTTAAAGCCGTTCTGAAATCTCTCGATTTTCGGTTCGCTTGCCCTTTTTTAAAAAAGACGGTATCGAAGCGCTGTTCTGTTCTCGAAACCTCCAATCTTGACGGGTGGCATCCTCGCTTTCTCAGTCGGTTGGGCCAGCACAGTTTGCTGGATGTCTGTTGGTTTTGATTTTCCCCATTTGCCCTTCTGTGATGCCGTAAGGCATTGCTGCACCATAGAGTCTGTTTATGCGCGAGATGAAGCTTCAAGAACTTAAGAAGAAGTCCCCAACCGAGTTGCTGGCCTTTGCCGATGAGCTTTCGGTCGAAAACGCGGGGACGATGCGCAAACAGGAATTGATGTTTGCGATTTTGAAGCAATTGGCCGCGAACGAGACGGAGATTATTGGCGAGGGCGTTGTCGAAGTTTTGCCTGACGGCTTTGGTTTCTTGCGCTCGCCGGATTCGAATTATCTGGCCGGTCCTGACGATATTTATCTTTCGCCGGCGCAAATCCGCCGCTTCGGTTTAAGGACGGGCGATACGGTCGAAGGCCAGATTCGCGGGCCGAAAGATGGCGAGCGTTATTTTGCGCTGGTGAAGGTCAACACGATCAATTTCGAAGATCCCGAAAAGTCGCGCCACAAAGTTAATTTCGACAATTTGACGCCGCTTTATCCAAATGAGCGCTTGAAGCTCGAGATTGAAGATCCAACGCGCAAAGATTTTTCGGCCCGCGTTATTGATATTGTCTCGCCGATTGGTAAGGGCCAGCGCGGTTTGATCGTCGCGCCGCCGCGCACGGGTAAGACTGTCTTGCTGCAAAATATCGCGCAGTCGATTACCACCAATCACCCTGAATGCTATTTGATCGTGTTGCTGATCGATGAGCGTCCGGAAGAAGTGACGGATATGCAGCGCTCGGTGAATGGCGAAGTGGTTTCTTCAACCTTCGATGAGCCGGCTTCGCGTCACGTTCAAGTGGCGGAAATGGTGATCGAAAAGGCCAAGCGGCTTGTCGAACATGGCCGCGATGTTGTGATTTTGCTGGACTCGATTACGCGTCTCGGTCGCGCCTATAACACGGTAGTTCCATCCTCCGGCAAGGTGCTGACGGGTGGTGTTGATGCCAATGCGTTGCAGCGCCCGAAGCGCTTCTTCGGTGCGGCACGTAACATTGAAGAAGGCGGTTCGCTGACCATTATTGCGACGGCTTTGATCGATACGGGCAGCCGTATGGACGAAGTGATCTTCGAAGAATTCAAAGGCACCGGCAATTCCGAAATTATTCTCGACCGGAAAGTGTCCGACAAACGCGTCTTCCCGGCGCTGGACATCACCCGCTCTGGAACCCGTAAGGAAGAGCTTCTCGTTCCGGCCGATGTGCTCAAGAAGATGTATGTCTTGCGGCGTATTCTCAACCCGATGGGAACGGTCGACGCGATCGAGTTCCTTGCGGATAAATTGCGCCAAACCAAGACCAATACGGACTTCTTTGAATCCATGAATACCTGATCCGCGCTGACGCCTTGTGAAATGGGGATCGATTCGTGAGCGATACGATCTTTGCGGTGGCTACAGGCCGAGGAAAGTCAGGATTAAGTGTTATTCGGGTCAGTGGTCTGGATGCATCTTTGGCGCTTGCGGTATTTAACATCGGCCCATTGGAGCCCCGTCGGGCGACGCTTCGTCGTTTAAGGGCGGCTGATGCGGAAATCATTGATGAGGCGCTTTGCCTTTGGTTTCCGGGGCCCGATAGTTTCACTGGCGAAGATACGCTCGAATTTCAGTGTCATGGCGCCGTGAGTATTGTCGCGCGGATGTTGGAGCTATTGGGACGCGTGCCGGGCTTCCGGTTGGCCCGGCCAGGCGAATTTTCGCGCCGGGCTTTGGACAATGGCCGCATGGATCTCGTGCAGGCAGAAGGCCTAGCCGATCTGATCGATTCGGAAACGGAACAGCAAAGACAACAGGCTATTCGGCAATTAACCGGCGGATTGAGCCGGCAGGTGGATCAATGGCGCTCCGAACTGATTGCGATCTTGGCTCTGTTTGAGGCTGATCTGGACTTCTCGGATGAAGGGGATGTGGATAGAGGTGTTTTAAGCGAAGCAGAGTTTCGGCTTTCACAACTGAAGGGTCAGATGGTGAAGGTACTGGCTACCGGTGATCGGGGTGAGCGTCTTCGTGAAGGGGTAACGATTGTTTTAGCTGGCGCGCCTAATGCCGGAAAATCTACGCTTCTTAATGCCCTAGCGCAACGCGACGTTGCGATTGTGTCCGCTATACCGGGAACGACGCGCGATATTGTCGAGGCACGGCTTGATTTGGGTGGCTATCCGGTGACGGTACTCGACACGGCGGGTTTAAGAATTTCCGCTGACGAGATCGAACAGGAAGGCGTCAGGCGGATGCTCGCCCGCGCTTCTGCTGCCGATATTGTGGTGTGGCTGCGTAGCGCAAAGGAAATCGATTCGGGTCTGCCAACGGAGTTTGGCACTCTACCTGGCTTTGTATTGTCGGTGATAACACAGATCGATAAGGGGGCCCCTGAAACGGAGGGCCTTAATATTTCGGCGCTGACGGGCGAGGGCATGGATGTATTTCTACAGGCCTTAACCGAGCTGGTTGCCGATCGCATCGGTCAAAGCGCGGAGGGTGCGGTCCTTACGCGCGCTCGTCAGCGGGAAGCCGTTGCCGAGGCGGTCGAATCGGTTGACAGAGCTTTGGCCATCCTGCATTCAGCCGGAACGGAGCTGGTGGTTGAAGAAGTCCGGATCTCGATGCGCGCAATTGCTCGGGTGACGGGCCATGTCGGGGTCGATGATATTCTGGACCGGCTGTTCTCCCAGTTCTGTATCGGGAAATGAGATAGGGTGTTTCACGTGAAACAAGACTCACCGCCATTGCAGGCGACAGCCGATGCGAGCGATCATTTTGACGTGATCATCATCGGTGGCGGTCACGCGGGTACCGAGGCGGCAGCTGCCTCTGCCCGGCTCGGCGCGCGGACGGCTCTGGTCACCACGTCGCTTGAAGCTGTCGGTACCATGTCATGCAATCCGGCCATTGGCGGGCTTGGCAAGGGCCATCTTGTTCGAGAGATCGACGCGTTGGACGGGATTATGGCGCGGGCGGCCGATTTAGGCGGGATCCAATTCCGCGTTCTAAACCGGAGTAAAGGCCCTGCGGTTCGTGGCCCGCGCGCCCAAGCCGACCGGAAATTGTATCGGTTAGCGGTTCAAAGGCTTCTGAGCGAGACGGAACAGTTAAGCTTTATCGAAGGCATGGTCGATGATTTGGTCCTCGAAGACGGGGGCCGTCGCATCGGGGGTATTGTTTTAAAAGATGGTCGCCGGTTTAAGGCGGGAGCCGTCGTTTTAACCGCCGGTACGTTTTTAAATGGATTGGTGCATATCGGTCCGGTTCGCTTCTCGGCAGGCCGTATCGGCGAGCCGCCAGCGCGGATGCTTTCCGGCGCGCTACAAGCGGCGGGCTTCGAACTTGGCCGGTTAAAGACGGGAACACCGCCACGGCTTGATGGACGCACGATCGAATGGGATCGGCTCCAGATGCAATATGGCGATGATCCGATCGAGCCCTTTTCCTCCATGACGGATAAAATTGTGCAGGCCCAAATCGGATGCGGTGTGACCGCTACGACGGAAGCAGGGCATGAGATTATCCGTCAGAGCCTCGGCAGTGCGCCCATTTATACTGGACAGATTGCCGGGAGAGGGCCCCGCTATTGCCCATCCATCGAGGACAAGGTGGTTCGATTCGGAGACAGAACGACCCATCAGATCTTTTTGGAACCGGAAGGTCTCGACGACCCCACGGTTTATCCGAACGGCATCTCGAGCTCTATGCCGGAAGCCGTCCAACGGGCATTCGTTGCTAGTATCCCTGGTTTGGAGAAAGCACGGATCATTCGGCCGGGCTACGCCATTGAATATGATTTCCTTGATCCTCGTTCGCTTTGGCCGACGCTTGAGACCAAAGTGATCAAAGGCCTGTTCTGCGCTGGTCAGATCAATGGCACGACCGGCTATGAAGAAGCGGGAGCTCAGGGACTGATTGCGGGCTTAAACGCGGCGCGTCGGGCAGGCGGTACGGACGGGGTTATCGTTGAACGGACGGAAGCCTATATCGGCGTGTTGATCGACGATTTGGTGACGCAAGGCGTGACCGAGCCCTATCGGATGTTTACCTCACGATCGGAATATAGGCTGTCTTTGCGTTCGGACAATGCCGATGAACGTCTAACGCCCAACGGCGTTAAATGGGGCATTGTCGGGAAAGCCCGCCAGGTTGATTTCGAGACACGGCTTAATGCATTGGAAGACGCACGGGCGCTGCTCAAAGGATTGACGGTTACACCGACGGAAGCGATCGGCCGCGGCCTGAAGCTGAACCAAGATGGTATCCGTCGAACGGCCTTTGATGTTTTGTCCTATCCCGGACAAACAATGGCAGGGCTTGCGAAGCTCTGGCCAGAGCTTAATCGATTCGGTCCCAAAATGGTTGATCGGCTGGAGAATGATGCGCGCTATGCGGTCTATCTGGATCGGCAGCAAAAGGATATTGAATCCTTCAAGCGCGACGAACTGCTCGTGATGCCCGCCGATATGGATTATTCGGATGTATCGGGACTGTCGAGCGAATTGCGGAATAAGCTGACGCTTGTCAAACCGCGCACTTTGGGTCAAGCGGGCCGGATTGAGGGCATGACCCCAGCGGCCCTTACCGTATTGGCCGCGAAGGCACGTCGGCGCGGTAAGCCGTCTGAACATCAGGCGGTATGAGGATGGCGGGAAAGTCAAACAAATCGATGCCTGATCTGGAAGAGGATCGCCTAAGGGCTCTTCCGCTGCTCGCTGTTTCACGTGAAACAATGGACCGCTTCGACCTCTATGTCGGTTTGTTGCAACGCTGGCAGACGATCAAAAATCTTGTCGGTCCCGGAACGATGTCGAGCGTCTGGACACGTCATATTGCCGATAGCGCCCAACTGGCGAAATTTGCCCCCGATGCCCGCATCTGGGTTGATATCGGATCCGGTGCTGGATTTCCCGGCTTGGTGATCGCCATTCTTTTGGCCGACCGGCCCGGCTTTCACATGCATCTCGTTGAGAGCAATGGCCGAAAAGTGGCCTTTTTGCGCGAGGTGGCCCGCACCCTTGCATTGCCCGTCACGGTTCATGATTGCCGGATTGAAGCGGCGTTTTCGGTTCTGCCGGAGCAGATTGATTGTCTCACGGCCCGTGCTTTAGCGTCACTCAAAGAGCTTTTGGAAATGCAAGCCAAACTTACCAAAAATCCGTGTATAGGCTTGTTTCTAAAGGGACAAGATGTTGATGCGGAATTGACGGAAGCCGCTAAATATTGGAATATACAGGCGAAAATACACCAGAGCGTCACCGATCCATCCGGCCATATCGTCGAAGTGATCGAAGCCCATTTGAAGGCGTGACGTAGGGTTTTGTGAAAAGGTTTTATGCCATGGAAAACTCCGATCTCGCTTCCATCCGGTTGTCGCGCTCTGGTCAAAAGCCGCGCGTTCTCGCGCTAGCCAACCAGAAGGGCGGCGTTGGCAAGACGACGACCGCGATCAATCTCGGAACCGCGCTGGCGGCCATTGGCGAACGCGTCTTGATCATCGATCTTGATCCGCAGGGTAACGCATCGACCGGGCTGGGTATTGATCAGAAGAGCCGTACGGTTTCGACCTATGACATCATGACGGGCGAAGCCAAGCTTGTGGACGCGATCCACGCAACCGCCGTTCCCCGGCTTTCGGTGTCGCCATCGACGTTGGATCTTTTGGGCCTTGAGCTTGAAATCGCCAATGACCGCGACCGGGCCCACAAGCTTAAAAAGGCGATTGCCAGCCTGCACGTTACCCAGATGCTGGCCGGCGAAGAGGGCTTCACTTATGTGCTCGTCGATTGTCCGCCATCGCTCAATTTGCTGACGATCAATGCCATGGCTGCGGCCGATGCCGTTGTGGTGCCGTTGCAATGCGAGTTCTTTGCGCTTGAAGGATTGAGCCAGTTGCTCAAAACGGTCGATCAGGTGCGCGAGTCGCTCAATCCCGGCCTGTCGATCCATGGCATTGTTTTGACCATGTTTGATTCACGAAATAATCTGTGCTCGCAAGTTGTCGACGATGTTCGCGCCTTTATGGGCACCAAAGTCTATGACACGGTTATCCCGCGCAATGTCCGCGTCTCGGAAGCGCCATCGCATGGCAAGCCGGTTTTGCTTTATGATCTCAAATCAACGGGCGCACAGGCCTATTTGCGCCTTGCCTCTGAGGTTATTCAGCGCGAGCGGGCTTTGCAGGCCGCCTGATTTTCTACCATTCCATGTGTTAAATAAGGGGATTTACTATGGCTGAGGAGCCCACCCGGTCACGTTTGGGTCGCGGACTTGCGGCATTGATTGGCGATGTTGGCGAGGCGGCCATTCCTGCCGAGCGTTCGCGCGGTCAACGGCGCGTGCCGACCGAGTTCCTGCGGCCGAACCCTCGTAACCCGCGCCGCACCTTTATCGAGGCGGATCTCGATGACCTCGTCAATTCCGTACGCGAGAAGGGTATTATTCAGCCGATCCTCGTGCGCAACATTCCTGGCATGGAAGATGTGTTCGAGATTATCGCGGGTGAGCGTCGGTGGCGCGCGGCGCAGCGGGCCTCCTTGCATGAAGTGCCGATCATTATCGTCGAAGCGGGCGATAAAGAAGCGCTTGAAATCGCCATTATCGAAAACGTCCAACGCTCCGATCTCAATGCGCTCGAAGAAGCCTTGGGCTATGAGCAGCTGATTGCCGAATATGGCTATTCGCAGAATGATTTGTCCAAAATTATCGGTAAAAGCCGCAGCCATATTGCCAATACGATCCGTCTGGCCCGTTTGCCCGATAGTGTGAAGGCGCTGCTTGCTAGCGGCGAATTGACTGCCGGTCATGGCAGGGCGCTGCTCTCGGTTAAAGATCCGGAAGCGTTAGCCCGCCGGATTATTGAGCGCGGCATGACCGTTCGCGATGTCGAGCGGATTGCCAATGAAGATGATAAGGCGGAAAAGGCACCTCAGGTCGCCAAGCGACGCGAAAAAGATCCCGACACCCGTGCGCTTGAAAAGGCGATTGAAGATGTGCTTGGCCTTTCGGTTTCAATTACGCACGGATCGCGCGGCGGTGAGTTGAAGATTAAATATCGTACGCTCGAGCAATTGGACGCGGTCTGCCGTCGCCTTCGCGATTAAGCGCGTCCGGCCTGCGAGCGACGGGCCGCAATCGCCAAAGTGAGGCAGGCGCGGGAGACAAGGCTTTCGCCAAGCGCTGCGTTTTTCCGGCAGGCGGCCTGCGCCTCGCCGAGCGTCGTAATGGCATTTTCGAGGCTCGAGAGCGACCACAGCGATAAATGCCGCTGGAAGGCCGCGCTGCGCTTGAAAAAAATCCGCGCTTGGCGTTCGACATCTTGCATGGATTGCCCGCGATCAAGCCCCACCCGGGATTTGGCCAAGACGAGAGCGTGACGCAAGAGCGCGCCGACAATGACACTCGCATCTTGACCTTCTTTGAGCGAGCGATGCAGGGCGATATCCGCACCCACGGAATCGCCCATAAAAACGGCGTCCGTCAACATATCGGTGGCGAGCGCCGAAGCATCCGCCATGATGGCTTCTACATCGTCAGCGCCGACCATGTGTTTGCCGCGCGCATAAAGCGCCAATTTTTCAATTTCACTGCGCGATAATAGCCGATCCGCCCCTAAAAGCCCGGTCATCAGGACTTTGGCTTCAGGCGTTGCCTTCAACCCATGTTCGCCTAAAATCTCGTCGATCAGGCGCGGCAGGTCGCGTCCTTCATCGGCATAGCAGGGCAGGGCGACAGCATGGGCTGATTTTTCGACGCCGGAACGCAGCGCGTGCTTGGCGGGCAGGTCGCCGGCCTCAATCACGATCGGATTTTCTGGTTTTACCGATAAAAGCGGTTCAATCGCCGAATTAATCTGGCGTGATCCGAGGCGGACCCATATAACGCGTTTACCGCCAAAAAGCCCGAGCGTATTCGCCTCATCCACTATTCGGCTGGCATCCCCGCCCAAATCATCGCCATCCATGCGGATCAATTGAAACGCGTCATCGGGATCGTCGACCAGCGACCGGGCTATGTGGCGACAGCGTTCATGCACCAATCCGGCGTCCGGCCCATAGACCAAAACGACGGCAAAGCGAGGATCGGGCTTTCTGACGAACCGATCAATATCTCCGCCTTTAAGCGCGACCATCGAATGGATGCTCCGAACTTAGGATCGGCTTGAGAAATAGGCGGCAAGGCTCAACTGGATTTGATCGGCGACATCTTTGGCCACCCTGATCCGCGAGTCTCTTTGGGCACGAACGGCCGCAAAGCGTTGCGACAGGCGGTCAATCGATGCCGTTGCAAAGGCTGAGCTTTCGAGAAGTGTCTTCTCATTGAGATCGGTCAGTTTGAATTGGGCCGTTAACCGAAGCGCAGCCGCATCGGCCCGGCCTGATGTTGTATCGACCGCCGCCGAGACGGTGCTTTCGCTCGTCGTAATGACCAATTTATATTTATGCTCGAGAGAAGTGTAATTGCCGCCGGAGAGATTAAACAGAAGCTCTTCCCGCAAATAATGGCCCACTTCTTCTTTCATCGGCGCAACGTCGATGGCCGCGAGTTCACGCTGCACCGCGCTTCCGCCTGCTGATGGGCCATAAAGCGGCCTGACACAGGCGGATGTTGCCATCATGCCAAGAATGGCCAATCCCGTCAGAAAGAGGTTTTTGGCGCGACTAAGCCCCTTAAATGACGACATTGACGATCCTTTGTGGAACCACCACGACTTTTTTGACGGGCTTTCCCTCAAGTGCTGCTTGAACGGTCTCAAGCGCCAACACGGCGGCCTCGACCGTTTTCGCATCCGCCTCGCGGCTAATGGTAATCTCGCCGCGCTTTTTACCGTTAATCTGGATCGGAATCGTGATGTCGTTTTCGACGATCAATGCATGATCGGCCTTTGGCCAAGGCGTTTCAGCAACGAGTTTCGTAAAGCCCAGTTCCTTCCAGCATTCTTCGGCTAGATGCGGCATCATCGGCGCAATAATCTGCACGAGATAAGTCGCAGCCTCGCGCATCGCTGTGATGAATTCGGGGCTAACGGGCTTATCCTTTTTAACCGCCAATTCGGCTTGAAGCGCATTGGCCAATTCATAGGCATGTGCAACGCAACGGTTAAAGCGAAGGCGCTCCACATCCTCTTCGACGCGAATAACCGCGCGATGGGCTGCTTTACGTATGGTCAGCACAGCGTCTTCGGCGGCTGCATCATGCGCATTCGGGGAAGGGGTGAGATCGGCCACGTCACCCACAAGCCGCCATAGGCGTTGCACGAAACGAGCGGCACCTTGCACGCCTTCTTCGGTCCAAATCACATCGCGGTCAGGAGGCGAGTCGGACAACATGAACCAGCGTGCAGTATCCGCACCGAAAGTGCCGATAATATCATCCGGATCAATCGTGTTCCGTTTGGACTTCGACATTTTTTCGATAGAGCCGATATCAACCGGCGCACCCGATGATAAAAGCTTGGCTTTACGATCCGCACCATCGCTGATGATTTCGACCTCGGCCGGCGACACCCATTGGCCATTCACATCACGATAGGTCTCGTGCACCACCATGCCTTGGGTGAAAAGACCGTCAAACGGCTCGCTAACACCCGCATGACCCGTCTTTTGCATCGCTCGGGTGAAGAAGCGCGAATAGAGCAAATGCAAAATCGCGTGCTCAATGCCGCCAATATATTGGTTAACCGGCAACCAGCCATCCACCGCTTTGCGGTCGGTCGGGCGGTCTTCGATCCACGGATCGGTAAAGCGGGCGAAATACCAAGATGAATCCACGAATGTGTCCATCGTATCGGTTTCGCGCCGTGCATCTTTCCCGCATTGTGGGCAGCCAATATGTTTCCATGTCGGATGGCGATCCAACGGATTGCCCGGTACATCGAAGGTCACATCTTCCGGTAATTTAACCGGTAGGTCTTTGATGGGAACAGGAACGGTTCCGCACACTTCGCAATGAATGATGGGGATCGGGCAACCCCAGTAACGTTGCCGTGAAATGCCCCAATCGCGCAGACGGAAATTCACTTTGCGCTTGCCGACGGGTGCATTACCAAGCGACGTCGATTCAAGCCGTTTGGCAACTTCCTCTTTGCCTTGCGCAATCGTCATTCCGTCAAGGAATAACGAGTTGATCAAAAGACCTTCACCATCATAAGGCGCGTCACCCACTTGATAGGTTTTTGGGTCGGCATCGGTTGGACAAACAACCGTCTTGATGGGGAGTTTATACGAGGTCGCAAAATCAAAATCGCGTTGATCATGCGCCGGGCAGCCAAAGATCGCTCCGGTGCCGTAATCCATCAAAATAAAATTGGCGACATAGACGGGAAGCGTCCAATTTGGATCGAATGGATGGGCGACACGAATACCCGTATCGAAGCCTTTTTTCTCAGCTTTATCAATTGCTTCCTGGGCCGTACCCATTTTGCGGCAATCGTCGATAAAGGCCGCAAGCTGTGGATTATTTGCAGCGGATTTTTTGGCTAAGGGGTGCTCGGGCGCTAACGCCACGAAGCTCGCACCAAAAAGCGTATCGGGTCGGGTTGTATAAATTTCGATTTCGCTCTCGCCGGCAGGCGCTGTGGCTTTATCAAGCGCAAATCGAACGGACAGACCTTCTGATCGGCCGATCCAATTTTTCTGCATGAGACGGACCTTTTCAGGCCAACGCTCTAAACCGTCTAACGCATCGTTGAGCTCTTGCGCGTAATCGGAAATTTTAAAGAACCATTGCGTCAATTCACGCTGTTCAACGAGCGCGCCGGAACGCCAGCCGCGACCATCGATCACTTGCTCATTGGCTAGAACGGTTTGATCAACAGGATCCCAATTGACCTTCGCGGTCTTGCGATCAATCAGACCATTTTGCAGGAAGTCGAGAAACATTCTCTGCTGATGCTTGTAATAAGACGGATCACAGGTCGCTATTTCACGGTGCCAATCGAGCGAGAGACCCATGCTTTTGAGCTGGATGCGCATGGTTGCAATATTGGCGTAAGTCCACGTCGCCGGATGGGTTTTATTGGCCATCGCCGCGTTTTCAGCAGGCATGCCGAACGCGTCCCAACCCATCGGATGCAAGACATTGAAACCGCGTGCGCGCTTATAGCGCGCTACCACGTCACCCATGGCGTAATTGCGCACATGGCCCATGTGAATGCGGCCCGACGGATAGGGAAACATTTCAAGGACGTAGTATTTTGGTGCAGGATCGTCGTTTTTCGTACGAAAAAGTTCTTTTGTGTCCCAGACCTGCTGCCATTTCCGCTCAGCTTCGCGGGCGTTGTAACGCTCGGTTCTCATGTCAATTCCGGTATAGTCAGTGATGCACTACAATAGCTTCACGCAAACGCTTGCGTCGCGCGGCTCAACCGGACTAGGACACGATTTAGGGCTTGGGGTCAATCTTTCGCAATCGGGAGCACCAAAAATGTCGGACGAACCAGAACATAATGTCGTTGCGCGGTTGCGTCAGGTGCGATCCGAAGTGGAGCGCGCGGCGCGTCATGCACGACGCTCGCCCGATGAAGTGACGCTGATTGCGGTTTCGAAAACCTATTTTGCGGATGCGATTTTGCCCGTGTTGCAAGATGGTCAACGCGTTTTTGGTGAAAACCGTGTTCAGGAATCGATGCAAAAATGGCCTGAATTGAAAGCGCAATTTCCGGATGTCGAATTGCATCTGATTGGACCGTTGCAAAGCAATAAAGCAAAAGAAGCAGTGGCGCTGTTCGATGTGATTGAAACGGTTGATCGCCCTTCGATTGCTGAAGCCTTGGCGAAAGAATTTTCGAAAACGGAGCGCAGGCCCAAACTCTATGTTCAGGTGAATACGGGCGAGGAGCCGCAAAAGGCCGGAATTTTGCCGCTAGAGGCGGATGCTTTTTTGACCCGATGCAAGGACGAGTGGAAGCTACCGATTGAAGGCCTGATGTGTATTCCGCCGGTGGACGAGCCGCCTTCACCTCATTTCGGTCTATTGCGTAAAATAGCCGAGCGGCATGGCCTTAAGACGCTTTCAATGGGTATGAGCGCCGATTTTGAGGAAGCGATTCAAATGGGCGCGACCCATATCCGTGTCGGTAGCGCGATTTTTGGCCATCGGGGTTAGCGTTTACCCGTCCGATCTTTGATAAAGCGCCGCAGATCATCATTAAGATAATCAGGCGCGGTGAGATGGGCCCCGAAGGATTGAAGGGTCGCCCGATCGAGCGAGGTTGTCAGCCCTATCACGCCCAAGCCAGCCGCACTGGCCGAGGTTATACCGGATTTTGAATCTTCAAAGGCCATGCTGCGCGTCACATCGCCATCAAGACGCGATAGACCTGTGAGGTAGGGGAGCGGGTGGGGCTTAGCGTGCTCTAGATCATCCGATAAAATGACAGCCGAAAAGCGCTCGGTTGCTTGAAGTGATTTTAAAACGAGTTCCGCATTTTCTTTTGGTGCATTGGTGACGGCCGCATACCGCAATCCTGCTGCGTCGGCCCAATCGAGAAGATCGATTAGCCCTGCAATAGGCTCCATATCGCCGACCATGGAGCGGAAGAGGGCCTCTTTTTCCTGACCTATTTTAATGTGATCGGGAACAGATAGGTCCGGCAATAAATCGGCCAAAACATCGTTGTTCATTCGCCCCGATATACGGTGGCGATAGGTCTCCTCATCCACATGGACACCGAAGCGGCTTAATATCTCGTTGAACGCGACAATATGGACTTTATCCGTATCGACGAGCGTTCCATCGATATCAAACAGCAGGCAGGGTTCCGTTGGCGTCAGCACGTGAGAGTTCTTTCAGTGAATGCGAATGCGCATGGTTTTGTGCAAATGGGATAGAAAAAGCTTCATTCCTTTGCGGTCAAAGGCAATGCAGCCTTCTGTCGGTTTAAATCCCGGCCGCGCCAGATGAATGAAAATGGCGCTTCCTCGGCCGGAAATGGCAGGACGCCTGTTCCAATCCGTCTCAACAACAATGTCATAAAGACCATCGTCTCGCCAAAGCTTTTCGTGGGAGTGAGCGCTCGGCAAAGGAATTTCGCGGTTATACCGCGGCGAGCGGGGATCATCGCACCAACCCATCGTGCGGGTAATGGCTTTTGCGGGAAGGGCGAAACGGTGGCGTCTGAACTGGTCTGGCCGGAAATAGATCATCATCGGGCGAAGCAGCGCGCGCGGCGTGCCGCCGTCTCCTTCGCGCTTACCCGATACAATCCCCGATTTGCCGATCGCGCAGGGTAAAGTCAGCGTTCCCATCCGAATGAATCCGCGATGTTTTTGGCTGATATGTGCGAAAAGATGGGCAATCATGCGCTTGATCCGCTGAAGCTTTGTGAACAAGGATCAAAGACTTGCCACGTGTCCTTAGGCTGGTCTACTCACAGATGATGCTACGGACAAGGTCCTACAAATGAAGGTTGCCGATTGAATGGCCGAGACGCTTTCGATCTTGCTTTTAAGCGATGTGAAAGGCCGTTGCGTGCTGTTGGCCGAGCAATTGGCGCTTGATCCTGATTTTTCGGTATCGATTGCCCAAAAACCCTATCACTTTGAACGCCCCCTTGATGTCGAGCGGATTGACCTTGTCCTTGGCTTTGATGGGCTGGGGCCGGAAATCCAAGACTTGCGGGCCTTGGGTTATCGCGGTCCGTTTTTGCAATTGGGCCAGGGTGCCGAGCCGATCCATGATATTGAAACCTTGGATCTTCCCCTTCGCGCTTCGGCTTTGATCGGCCGCATTCGCAGCCTGGTTCGGACCTTTAAAGTTAGGGAAGATCCGTGGCTGACGATCGGGCCCTATCGGCTTTCACAAGGGACGCGGGTGCTCGAAGGCCCCGATGGGCAATCTGAAAAGCTGACCGATAAAGAAGCTGATTTTTTAAGCTTCATGCACCGCGCGCGCGGCGAAATTGTTTCACGCGACGTATTATTGGCGGAAATTTGGGGCTATAATGCCCAAGTGACAACGCATACGCTTGAAACGCATATTTATCGTTTGCGCCAAAAGATTGAAAAAGATCCCGCCAATGCAGAGCTTTTAATCACCGAGCCCGGTGGGTATCGGCTGATCGAGCGGACAGACAAGGCCCCTTCACATGGCGATTGACGACGATATTTTATTGCTTAGACGGCTCGATTTTTTCCAAGTCTTCCAGCCAGATCAGCTGCGGCTGATCTTGTTTGCGGCTGATTCCCGAATTTTGCGTCCGAATGAAGTACTATTTTCAAAAGGAGATGTGGCCGATGAGGGTTATCTCCTTCAGTCTGGCCTGATTTCACTCACCAGCGATTCCCATAAAGCGGCGGAATTTGTCCGCCCGGGAATGCTGATCGGCGAATATTCTCTCTTGGCGGAAGGGGAGCGGGCCACGAATGCGACCGCGCGCGAAACATCCCGCATCATCATTTTTCCGCGTAAATTGATTTTACGACTGCTGAACGAATATTCCGATGCCGCGCAAGCTCTGCGGGAAAAACTGGCTTTACGCGCGGATGCTTTTGCAAAAGCGCTCGATCGAATTCTAGCGAATAACGCGATCTGATTTATGCCAGCTCGATGGTAACGGGAACGTGATCGGAGGGCCGCTCCCAACTCCGAGCATCGCGATGCACAGTCAAGGATGAAAGCCCCGGAGCAAGGGCTTTGGAAACCCAGACGTGATCCAGCCGCCGGCCGCGGTTTGAAGCCGCCCAATCCGCCGCGCGATAGCTCCACCACGTATAAACCCGTTCCGGCTCGGGCTTAAGCGTGCGGATGGCGTCGACCCATTCCGCCGCATCAATCGCTGCATTCAATTTTTCGCATTCAATCGGCGTGTGGGAGACAACATCCAGCATTTGCTTGTGGCTCCAGACATCGTTTTCGAGCGGAGCGACGTTTAAATCACCGACAAGAATGGCTTTGCCCGCGGCAGGTCTATCGGACAATCCCCAATCCCGCATCTCGTCGAGGAAAGTGAGCTTATGCGCGAATTTTTCATTCGCTTCCGGATCGGGCACGTCACCACCGGCGGGGACATAAAAATTATGGATGGTGACATCTTTGGCGGCGCGCGCCTCTTTGCCAAAGGTAACGCTGATGTGGCGGCAATCATTCTTTGCCGCAAAAATGCGGCTATCTTGGCTCACGAACGGCAAGCGCGAGAGAATGGCAACGCCGTGATAGCCCTTTTGACCATTCACCGCGATATGGGTGTAGCCGAGCTTTTTAAAATCACCGCTTGGGAATTGATCATCGGGACATTTTGTTTCTTGCAAACACAACACGTCCGGCCGTGTCTCTTCCAAGAAACGTTGCACAAGACCCGTACGAAGGCGAACGGAGTTGATGTTCCAAGTGGCGACGGTCAGGCTCAAAGCGGATCCCCTTTTTGCTACGATCAGGGGTATTGTTTCACGCTCCGACTAGCAAGCGCGGAAATGCTTTCTTCGCTCGGAAAACACCTTATTTTTTACGGGTCGAATTGGGGTTTTCTGGAATGACAAATTGCATCGCATCAGGCTCGTGCCGCGTGTCGATATTGGCCAGAACCACATTCACCTCATAGCCCTGCGGATCGGTTACAGTCCATTGTTTGAGCACCAAGGATTTAGGGTCAAAGCCTAAAACAATGCGTGAGGTTCCGCCGAAGGTGGATGAATCTTCGGCATAAACCGCGATGCGTTCGCCCTCATTGACGACTTCCGTCACCTTAAAATCACGCGCGAGATTGATCGTTCCACCGAGCAAAAATTTGAGTGGGGTGAGGCCGATGGAATAGACGTCTTGCGTATTGAGTTTTGAATCAATCACGGCAACGGAATTGCCATCGGCAATAATTGTGATGGTGCTTGGCGGATTATAGTCAAACCGCAAGCGACCGGGTCGAAGGACCGTGAGTTTGCCGGATGTTTGTTGGCCATTGGCGCTGAATTGCGAGAATTTGGCGCTGAACTGTTTCAAATTGGTCAGCGATTCATTGATATTGGCCAGCATTTCTTCCGGCGAGATATCGATGGCGGCCGGTTTCATCGGAGCAGGCTTCACCGGCTGCACAATTGGTGCCGTTTCTTGTGCGGGTGTGGGAGAAGTTACGCCGAAATTGGCCGGGCGGCGCGGGGGCAACGGAATTTTCCCGCCAATCGCTTGAGCATTTGCGGATGCACCCATGAAAAGCTCGATGCAGAGCCACCCGCACACCATCAAGCGGGCGTGCAGTTTTTGATCAGTCGCCGTCAAAATCGCGCCCGCCTTCAGACCGTGCCTCGATCAGAATCTCGCGCTTTCCTGCATGGTTGGGTTGGCCCACAACGCCCTCGTCTTCCATCCGTTCCATGATTGAAGCCGCACGGTTGTACCCGATTTGGAGACGCCGTTGAATATAGGACGTCGACGCTTTGCGATCGCGCAAGACAATGGCGACCGCTTGATCATAAGGGTCTTGTCCGGCCGATCCAAAGCTGCCCTGATCGAAAACGGCACCATTCGCCCCGTCTTCAAAATCGGCTTGGTCTTCGCGGGTGACGTCATCAAGGTAATTCGGTCGCCCTTGCGCTTTGAGATGCGCCACGACTTTTTCCACTTCGCCGTCGGAGACAAACGGACCGTGAACGCGGCTGATGCGTCCACCGCCTGCCATAAACAACATATCGCCTTGTCCGAGGAGCTGTTCGGCCCCTTGCTCGCCCAAAATCGTGCGGCTGTCGATTTTCGACGTCACTTGGAACGAAATGCGCGTCGGGAAATTGGCTTTAATCGTGCCTGTAATGACGTCGACCGACGGACGCTGAGTGGCCAGCACGACATGGATACCGGCGGCACGCGCCATTTGCGCCAAGCGCTGGATCGCACCTTCGATGTCTTTACCCGCGACCATCATGAGGTCGGCCATTTCGTCGACGATGACGACGATATAGGGGATCGGCTCGAGCTTCATGATTTCGTCTTCAAAAATCGCTTCGCCCGTATCGCGATCAAAGCCCGTTTGAACCGTTCGCGTAATGGTTTCGCCCTTGGCGGCGGCTTCGGTCACACGCGCATTGAAGCCGTCGATGTTGCGCACACCGAGCTTCGACATTTTCTTGTAACGCTCTTCCATCTCGCGCACCGCCCATTTCAGCGCGACAACGGCTTTGCGCGGATCGGTCACAACGGGGGTCAGGAGATGGGGAATGCCGTCATAGACGGATAGTTCCAACATTTTGGGATCCACCATGATCAAGCGGCACTGTTCCGGCTTCAGCCGATACAGAAGCGACAAGATCATCGTGTTGATGGCGACGGATTTACCGGAGCCTGTGGTACCGGCGACGAGCAGATGCGGCATTCGGGCAAGATCGACCATCACGGGTTCGCCGCCAATGGTTTTGCCAAGTGCCAAAGCGAGCTTCATTTGGCTATCGCCGAAATCATCTTGCGAAATAAGCTCGCGCAAATAGACCGTTTCGCGGCGTTGGTTTGGAAGCTCAATGCCGATTGCATTGCGTCCCGGAACAACGGCGACACGGGCAGAAATGGCACTCATTGAACGCGCGATATCGTCCGCCAAACCGATAACGCGGGACGATTTAATGCCCGGTGCAGGTTCAAGCTCGTAAAGCGTGACGACAGGGCCGGGCCTTACATTGACGATTTCGCCGCGAACGCCAAAATCTTCGAGCACGCCTTCGAGCAATCGGGCATTTTGTTCGAGCGCATCGCTCGACATGACGGGACCTACCGATTTTTTGGCTTCGGTAAGGAGCGTCTCGGATGGCAAGGTATAGAGATCGAGTTCGCCGCTTTTGGTAACCGCTGGCTTTGCCGGTTTTGCTGCGGCTTTTCGGGTGCGCGTCGGCGTTGGAGTGTTGATCACTTCCTCTTGTTCGAAGGCGTGATTTTCGGAGAGGCCAGGTTCCATACGGCCCTTACGCTTTGAGTGAAGCGTATTGAACGGATCGTCCGGCGTTACCCGCGCGACATACCACCGATGGATGGCATTTTTTACGCTCAACACGCCGTGAAAGAGCGCACCAAGCCAAACGATGGCGATGTTTGGATCGCTTTGATGATCCGCTTCTTCTTCATCGTCATCTGCAAAGGATTCGTTCCGGTTTGATCCGGTGTCACCCCATGAGGATTGCTGATCCTCACGCGGTCCGAAGCCTATGCCTGACGCGATGATCAATCCGAAGAAAGCAACAGCACCCAACAGAGCGAGCATTAAAAAGCGGGTCGAAGAACCCGCAAAAGCGGGCAGTTTTTGAGCGGCATTGAGGATCGCATCACCCGTAATGCCCCCCAAACCGATTGGCAGTGGCCAATTCCCGATGATCGGAAGCGCGCTGATGATGGCGCACGCAGCTAGTCCGCCGAAAATCCAGACCGCGATACGCAGCTTGATGGGCGTGATGGATTTGCCCGACATCAGCCGGAAGCCCAAAAATCCGAGAGGCGCTAACCAAGCCATGGCGCCAAGCCCGAACAATTGGATCATGATGTCTGAGAGCATCGCCCCCGGACGACCCAACAGATTGCTGACGGGTCGATTAACGGCCTGATTAAAGCTTGGATCTTGAACCGACCACGATACAAGCGCCAAGGCGATGCAAATCGCGATGACAATCAAGCCGATGCCGATGATTTCCGAAAGACGTCGGCCGAAAAACAGCTTGAGGTGGCCTGATACCTCGTCAAATTCGGCTTGTCGGGAACGGGAAAGACGCATCGGTAACATGAAGCCTTTTAAAGGGAATATCTTGGTTTAGGCCGAGCGGGTTAACGCCTGCTTAACCTTGCTCCTCTGGCACAAAAAAAGACGGCCCCCGAAGGAGCCGCCAAGATACTTTATGGGAGGAAACCAACCGGGGGGCCGGAGCCCCCCGGGAAGAGGATCAGTTGTTATACGCACGCTCACCATGGCTTGCGATGTCGAGACCTTCGCGTTCCTGTTCAACAGGGACCCGGAGACCGATGACAAGGTCAACAAGCTTGTAGAGAATGGCCGAGCCAACACCAGACCACACCAAGGTGAGGCCGACGGCCTTTGCCTGCGTGATAACCTGAGCCAACATATCGTAAGGTGCTTCGGCTGCCGTGCCTGGGGTGAGGCTGTAATCGACGAGACCAACGCCACCCAGACCCTTCGACACCAAGACGCCGGTTGCGAGCGCACCAAGGATACCACCGACGCAGTGGACGCCGAAGACGTCGAGCGAGTCGTCGTAACCGAAGGCATTCTTAACCGTCGAGCAGAAGAAGAAGCAAACGCCGCCAGCCAGAAGGCCGAGAACGATCGAGCCCATTGGACCTGCATAACCAGAAGCAGGCGTAATGGCGACAAGGCCTGCAACCGCACCCGACACGAGGCCTAAGAGCGAAGGCTTGCCCTTGGCCATCCACTCAACGAACAACCACGAAAGGGCTGCTGCTGCGGTAGCAACGAAGGTGTTGACGAAGGCGAGTGCCGTTGTGCCATTGGCTTCGAGGTTTGAGCCAGCATTGAAGCCGAACCAGCCAACCCACAGAAGCGATGCGCCGATCATGGTCATCGTCAGCGAGTGAGGCGCCATCAACTCTTTGCCATAGCCGGTACGCTTGCCGATCATGAGAGCGCCAACCATGCCCGCAATACCGGCATTGATGTGAACGACCGTGCCGCCAGCAAAATCAAGCGCACCCCATTTGAACATCATGCCTGCGTCAGCCGTTACAGCATCAAGGGCCGCCTGTGCCGTTGCCTTCGTTGCATCGTCGGCTGCAGCGGCGACGGCTGCAGCAGCATTGCCGATGGCGTCAGGGCCGCCCCAATACCAAACCATGTGGGCGATCGGGAAATAAATAACCGTAACCCAAAGAACGACGAAAACGATGAGGGCCGAAAACCGCACGCGCTCAACAATCGATCCGATGATCAGAGCTGGCGTGATGCAAGCAAAGGTCATTTGGAAAGCCATGTAAACGAGTTCAGGAATGTAAACGCCATTCGAGAAGGTAGCCGCCGTTGCATCAGGTGTTACGCCGATAAGGAAGGCCTTCGAGAAGCCGCCAACATAATCATTGAGGCCTGCGCCATTGGTGAATGCGAGCGAGTAACCATAGGCCACCCACAGAATGGCAACGATGGCCACAATCGCGAAGACTTGGGCGAGAACCGAAAGCATGTTCTTGGAGCGCACAAGACCGCCATAGAAGAGGGCGAGGCCTGGTACCGACATCATCAAAACGAGCGCTGTCGAAATGAGCATCCAGGCGGTATCGCCTTTGTTGGGCACGGGCGCATCGGCGGCATAGGCCACCGTGCCGGCAAGTGCTGCAAGGGCTACGCCCCCGAGCACCGATTGAATGGATTTGGACATTGTCATGAAACTATCCCCCTTATGACGGCGTCAGAGCGCGTCGTTGTCGCGTTCGCCGGTCCGGATGCGGACGGCTTGTTCAATTGGGAAAACAAAAATCTTGCCGTCGCCGATTTGACCGGTTTTGGCAGCCGCGGTGATCGCGTCGATCACTTTGCCGACGAGCTCGGAGGCAACGGCGACTTCGATTTTCAATTTAGGGAGAAAGCTCACGGCATATTCGGCACCGCGATAGATTTCCGTATGTCCCTTTTGGCGACCGTAGCCCTTAACCTCAGTAACGGTCAGACCGTGAACACCGAGGGAGGTCAACGCGTCACGCACCTCTTCAAGCTTGAAGGGTTTAATAATGGCCATCACAATTTTCATGGCGTCTTTTCCCTGATTTGCCGTCGCGGACCATGCGGACGCGACTTCAGCTGAAAAGACTAATTCAAGGCTCGTGCCAGCCCAGATTCGGGGCAATTCAGGGCGATTCTGGCACGATGCTGCTCAATAGACGCACAACAATGCGTCACATGCCTAATTTTTAATCAATTCAACTTCAGGCGAGATCGGGCCGATGCCGAATGAGACCTTCTTGGGCAACCGAGGCAATCAATTGTCCCTGACGGGTAAAAATCGAGCCCCGTGCGAAGCCGCGCGCACCGCCCGTAAAGGGACTGTCTTGGGCATAGAGCAGCCATTCATCCGCGCGGAAGGGGCGATGAAACCAAAGCGCGTGGTCGAGGCTAGCCGCTTGCACTTCGCGTTCAAACACCGTGCGGCCATGGGCGACGAGGGTTGAGTCCAAAAGCGTCATATCGGACGCATAGGCCAAAACGGCTTGGTGGATCGCGGGATCGTCCGGCAAGGGACCTGTCGCGCGGATCCAGACATTGAAGCGCGGCTCTAAAGGCTCGCGTGACATATAGCGCTTAAACTCGACAGGGCGGAGTTCGATGGGCCGTTCCCGCTCGAAATATTTTCTCACCGGATCCGGCATCAACGGCATCACGCGGGCGCGGATGTCTTGCTCGTTCGGCAAATCATCGGGGTCCGGCACCGAAGGCATGGCGATATCGTGGCTAAATCCCGCTTCTTCGACCTGAAACGAGGCTGAAAGCGTGAAAATCGGCTGGCCATGCTGAATGGCCTTCACCCGCCGTGTGGTGAAGCTCCGGCCATCGCGAATGCGCTCGACATCGTAAATGATCGGGATTTTAGGATCGCCCGCGAGCAGGAAATAGCCATGCAGCGAATGAGGCGCGCGCCCTTCCACCGTTCGGCACGCTGCAACAAGGGCCTGACCGATCACTTGCCCGCCAAAGACCCGTTGCCATCCGGCATCGGGGCTTTGGCCCCTGAACAGATTTTCTTCGAGCTTTTCAAGATCGAGGATCGTCAGCAGGTCTTTGACGGCAGAACGCATCAGTATCTCCTTGGTGTCGGAGCCATACTGGTTCAGTTCGCAGCGATTTACCACCCTGAATAGATTGACGCATTGCGAGTTTGGGTGGCGGGGCGTAAGACCGGATCGGATCGCATGGAAGGGATGCTCGATGAAGCGTTTCGACATTGTCATTGCCGGAGGCGGCATTACAGGCTTAAGCCTCGCTTTGACGCTGAAGCGCGTCTTGCGTGGCGCGCTTTCGGTTTGCCTGATTGAATCGTCCGCGGGACGGGACGATGATCGGGCGTTCGCGTTTTCAGCCGGATCGCGACGCTTGCTGCAAGCATTGGGCGTCTGGGACGCCATTGAGCCAGACGCTCAGCCAATCCACGACATGGTGATCACCGATAGCCGATTGGATGATCCGGTTCGTCCCGTATTTTTGACCTTTGGCGGCGAAGCAGCCCATGGTGAGCCTTTCGCGCATATGATCCCCGAACAGGCGGTGACAAACAGCCTGCAGGAGGCCATCCGGCATTCTGGCGTCGAAATCGTCAAAGGCGAAGCGTTTCGCTCCAAACCGGAAGCAGGTGGGACAGTTGTAACCCTTGCCGATGGTCGGGCGATCAAAGCCTCGCTTTTATTGGCGTGCGATGGCGTTAAATCACGGCTTCGCGAAGATGCCGGAATAGGCTGGATCCATTGGGCCTATCAACAATCGGGCATTGTGGCGACGATTGGCATTGAGCGCGAGCATAACGGGCGGGCCGAGGAGCACTTTTTGCCGTCAGGTCCTTTTGCGGTTTTGCCTTTGATGGGCAATCGCTTCACGATGGTGTGGACCGAAGCCAAAGATCGCGTGCGCAGCCTCTTGGCGCGGGATGATGTTGAATTGATCGAAGAGATTGAAAGGCGCGTCGGCTTGCGTCTTGGCAATCTCAAACTTTTGAGCAAACCGCGCGCCTATCCGCTTGGCTTTGGCATCGCCCGCCGCTTTGGCGCGGAACGTTTGGCTCTTATTGGCGATGCGGCCCATATGATTCACCCCATCGCCGGTCAGGGGCTTAATCTTGGCTTGCGCGATGTGGCAGCGATGGCCGAAATCATTGCCGATCACGCGGCGCTTGGGCTTGATGTGGGTGATGTATCGGTCATCGACGCGTATGAGCGGTCGCGCCGCGCCGATACGGTTTCGATGTCGTTGGTGACCGACGGCATGAACCGCCTGTTCTCGAACGATGCCATGCCGCTTCGTCTGATGCGCGATTTCGGGCTTGGTCTCGTTGATCGCATGCCACGGGTGAAGGGTCGGCTGATCCGCGAGGCGGCCGCGATTAACGGCCATATGCCGCGTCTGATGCGCGGCGAGACCTTGCCGGGCTTTTGAGGTTAACCGCTCGGCCCGTCGAGCGCCGCCATAATGCGGGCGAGCGTGTGGTCTTTGATCCCGATCTTTTGCAATTCAGCGATGGTCGCGCGGACATAATCGGGATTGTTGCCTGAAACGCCCACACCATGGCGCACGCGCTCGACCAAATCCTCATGCGATAATTTTTTAGCATATTGCGAATGAGTGCGGTCGGCGGTGAAGGCGGTGGCATTCACGAGCCTGCCATCGGCCAAACGCAAGCGGTGATGGGTTTCAAGATAAACCGATGTTACCTGTTCGCGCTCCCGTAAATAAGCGAGCGTTGCTTTCGCGTGCTGATCGGCCACGCGAAACGCAATTCCCCGGCACGAGCCGCCTTTATCAAGCCCCAACACCAGACCCGGTCGTTCCATGCTGCCGCGGTGGTGAACGGAGAGAATGCACAAAGCGCGGTGATAGCCGTTCAACGTCGCTTGAACGCGCTCTTCATACGCAAAGCCCGGCCGCCACATCAGGGATCCGTACCCGAATATCCAGAGATCGTTATCTGTTGCCTGCTTCGCCATAAAATCGACCTATCAGCGCGCGTTCGCGCTCGCAAGCAGTGTTTCGATCTTGGCGTTTAAGGCGCGGCTAGGCTAGATTGCTGACATCCGCATCAGGAATACCCAATCGTGAATGATCGTTCGGCTGCATCGCCCAAAAAACCCTCGCGGATAGGCCTTTATATCGTACCGGGCTTTATTGGCCTCCTAGTCATTGCCGTCTCGATTTGGTGGGTTGCGGCCACGCGAATGGCCGATGCCGGGTTTGATCGCTGGCTTGCCAATGAAGCGAGTTTGGGTCGGCAGTGGAGTTGCGCCTCGCGCTCCATGGCGGGTTTTCCTTTTCGCATCGAATTGCGGTGTGACGGGTTTGCAATGAGCGCGGATAAAGGTGACGTTCGATCGGCTAGTCTTGGTGGATTTTTGGCGATCGCGCAGATTTACGATCCAAAGCGCGTGCTTGTTGACGTGAATGGTCCGCTAACGGCGCGATTAGCCAATGGCCAAACCGCTTCTTTCGCATGGCAAGCGATGCGGTCGAGTCTGCATTTTGAAACATCCATCCGCGCGGATCGCGTTTCATGGGTCGTTGACGATTTGACGGCGGAATCATCCAACCCGCTTGTGTCCGGCAAGCTCGGCCATGCCGAATTCCATATGCGGAAAATTGAGGGCGAGCCCAACACGCCTGCAGATGTCGAAATGGCGGTGATGGCGTCCGGCGGCACCTTGCGGGATAATCCGACAGCAGCATCGTTTGATGCACATCTTATCGCGAAAAAAGCCTGGCTGATTGCCGAAAATCCGGGCCAATCGGGGGTCGAAAACTGGCGAGCATCGGGCGGCGAAGTTTTAGTCGATCAATGGGCCATGAAACGCGGCGAGCAAGCGTTTGAGCTGAAGGGCTCGGTTACGATCGATGATGGTCATCGTCTCAATGGAAAAATCGATGTATCGGCTTCGGGGCTCGGAGAAGCGCTGAAAGAATCGGGCCTTTCTATTCTCGGCGGCTCCCTTGGCGCGGGCAGTGTTAGATTACCCTTGATCCTGAACAAAGGCCGCTTGCTGATCGGCCCTTTGAAGATTGCCGAAATACCGCCGCTTTATTGAGCGCTATTTTTGGGCTGCCGACCGAAATCGGGTGCCGCGGAATCTTGTCCGATTTCAATAATCGACCGTCTAATCGCGCGGGTGCGGGTAAAGTGGTTGAACAGGGCTTCGCCATCACCATAACGGATCGCGCGTTGGAGCGATGAGAGGTCTTCGGTAAAGCGTCCGAGCATTTCAAGAACGGCATCTTTATTGTTCAAAAACACGTCGCGCCACATCGTCGGATCCGATGCCGCAATGCGCGTAAAATCACGAAAACCACCGGCCGAGAATTTAATCACTTCGGATTGGGTAACGGCTTCAAGATCGGCGGCGGTGCCAACGATATTATAAGCGATCAGATGCGGCAGATGGCTCGTGATCGCGAGTACCAAATCATGGTGGGCGGGGGACATTTCTTCCACCATCGATCCCGCACCTTCCCAAAAGGCGCGCGTCTTCGCGATGGCTTCCGCATCTTGCCCCTCAGGCGGGGTAAGGATGCACCAGCGGTTGAGGAATAGCGTCGGAAAGCCTGCATCCGGTCCGGATTGCTCTGTTCCTGCAACGGGGTGCGCGGGAACAAAATGCACGCCTTCTGGGATAAAAGGCGCAACCTGCGCCACAATCGAGCCCTTAACCGAGCCGACATCGGAAATAATAGCGCCAGGCTTCAGACTGGCTTGCATGGCTTCCGCAACGCTTCCGCAGGCACCAACTGGCACGCATAAAATCACGCAATCGGCATCACGGACGCCTTCCGCAATATTGCTTGTTACCGTATCCGCGAGTTTAAGCTCCGAGACCCGCGCGCAGACCTCTTCCGAGGCATCAATCGCCACAATATGGCGGGCGAGGTTTTTTTGCCGCGCGACGCGCGCAAGCGAAGAGCCGATAAGGCCCATGCCAATCAGCGCAAGACGATCAAAAACGGGCGTCGTAAGCGGTGGTCCCAAACGATCAGGCACGCGATGAATTCCCACTCATAAACGCCGCAAGCGTTGTCACAACTTTACGGTTGGCTTCTTCCGGTCCGATCGTCAGACGTAAGCAATCGGGCAGACCATAGGCACCGACCGCGCGCAGCACGAGACCATGCGCGGATAAAAACGCATCCGCGTCTTTCGCCGTTTTGCCCGGTGTTTTCGGGAAATGCAGCAAGAGGAAATTACCCACGCTTGGGGTTACGCCAATGCCGAGCTTTTCGATTTCATTTGTAAGCCAAGGAAGCCATTGATCATTGTGCGCCAGCGCTTTTGCGAG
>CANGLU010000017.1 GCA_947455025.1 Hyphomicrobiales bacterium | reverse complement strand
CGCTGCAACGGACAAGGCAGTATTACTGGACGCTCGTCATCAAACGCGATGGCGAAACGCTAACCAGTAAAATTGGCGGGTAGGGCAATGAGCAATCTCTTTGTGGCGGCAGGGTTGGAGAAGGACGCCCCGCGTCCGCTCGCCGACCGGTTGCGCCCCACAAAGCTCGATGAAGTTGCGGGCCAAGACCACCTTGTAGGTCCCGATGGTATTCTCACCCGCCTCATCGCGTCAGGCTCGCTCGGCTCTCTGATTTTTTGGGGTCCACCAGGCACCGGTAAAACCACTTTAGCGCGCTTGCTCGCGCATGAAACCACGCTGCATTTCGAGCCCATCTCGGCGATTTTTTCAGGCGTTGCCGATCTCAAAAAAGTCTTTGAAGCCGCACGCGGTCGCCGCATGAGCGGGCAGGGGACGCTGCTTTTTGTCGACGAAATCCACCGCTTCAACCGCAGCCAGCAAGACGCCTTCCTGCCCGTGATGGAAGACGGCACGATCACCCTGATCGGCGCGACCACCGAAAACCCGTCCTTTGAACTCAACGCCGCGCTTTTATCCCGCGCCCGCGTGCTCACCTTCCGCGCACTGGACGAGGCCGCCATTGAGCGTCTCCTGACCCGCGCTGAAGAGGTCGAGGGCAAGCCCTTGCCGCTGGACCCCGACGCCCGCGCGGCCCTGCTCGCCATGGCCGATGGCGATGGCCGTGCGTCCCTAACCTTGGCCGAGGAAATCTGGCGCTCCGCCAAGCCGGGTGAAATATTCGATACCGCAACGCTCGCCGAAGTCGTGCAACGCCGCGCGCCGATTTACGACAAAAGCGAAGACGGCCATTACAACCTCATCAGCGCGCTTCATAAAAGCATACGCGGCTCCGATCCCGATGCCGCGCTCTATTATTTGGCGCGCATGTTGGATGCAGGCGAAAACCCGCTCTTTTTAGGCCGAAGGCTCGTGCGCATGGCCGTCGAAGACATTGGCATGGCCGACCCACAAGCACTCGTCGTGGCGAATGCCGCCAAAGACGCCTATGATTTTTTAGGCACACCCGAAGGCGAATTGGCCTTGGCCCAAGCCGCCGTCTATCTCGCCACAGCCCCTAAATCGAATGCCGTCTACACCGCCTGGAAATCGGCCCTCAGAGTGGCCAAAGAAGGCGGCTCGCTGATGCCGCCCAAAACCATCCTCAACGCCCCAACCAAACTTATGGGCAACGAGGGCTATGGCAAAGGCTACCGCTACGACCACGACGAACCCGACGCGTTTTCCGGTCAAAACTATTTCCCCGAGAAGATCGGACGGCGGCAATTTTATGAGCCGGTCGAGAGGGGATTTGAGCGCGATATCAAAAAGCGGCTCGAATATTGGGCGAAGCTGCGGGCGGAGCGCGGGGAATAATTCAGCCTATAGTGGGGTGCGCCATAAGCGCGTATCGAACCACAAGCTTTCTCGATAGCTATTATCCCAGAAACGCGTGAGGTCCAGCCTGTCTTATACAACAGGTTACCGCCCCCACATCCCCCCCATAAAAATCGAAACATTGTCCTTGAAAAATGTATCATAAATTGATACAAAATAGGCCGTTCGATGATTATGAGTTTCCGCGATGATCGGGCAAGATTACTGTTTGACGGTATCGTTCCAAAATCAATTCCAATAGGGCTCGCGAAAATTGCGTGGCGCAAATTGGAAATGATCAACGCTGCTAAACAATTGAGTGATCTTAAAAGCCCACCGGGAAACGAATTGCATGCTTTAAATGCGGATCGGGCCGGGCAATATTCGATTAGGATCAACCGGCAATACCGTGTCTGTTTCCGGTGGCAAGGGGATGGCGTTTACGATGTTGAAATCGTTGATTACCACTGAAGAAAAAGGCCAACCCAGCCTTGCGCCCCTGCATCCGGGTGAAGTGCTGCGCGAGGAATATATGGCGCCGCTCGGCCTCTCCGCCGGAAAAATCGCCAAAGCGGCGAATGTGCCACGCACCCGCATCGAACGCATCGTCCGCGAAGAAATCGGCATCACCGCCGATACGGCGGTACGTCTCGGAAAGGTTTTTGCAACAACGCCCGAATTCTGGATGAACCTGCAATCGCGCTACGATTTGCTGGTAGCGAAGGCGGCTTTGGCAGCGGAGTTGGAAGAGATAAAGCTGCTAGGCGTGGGGTAGAGAACAGTTTACCTCCGACCGTCCTTGCGAGCGATAGCGAAGCAATCCAGCTGACGGTGTTTAAAAGCGTGCGATGTTCCGGAGGTGCTAATTCCGTCCCCCTCAACTGGGTCGCTTCGCGTCCGCTCGCGATGACGGGTATGATAGAGCTCGCTAACGCCTCCACCCTCCCGCTTCTCACCCCCGCCTTTCTCTGCTAAACCCCACCCATGAACTCTACCCTCATCGTTTTCTTGGGCGGCGGCTTGGGCGCGGCTATCCGTCATCTCGTTAATCAGGCTATTGGCCGATTGGCAGGCACGGGGTTTCCGTTTGGCATTATGGCCATCAACATAACGGGCTCCATCCTCATGGGATTGGCGGCTGGTTTTTTTGCGTTCAAGGCTACCGAGAGCTGGTCGCAGGAGGCGCGGCTTTTTGTGACCACGGGCATTTTGGGCGGTTACACCACGTTTTCCGCCTTTTCGCTCGATGCCATGCTGCTTTATGAGCGCGGTGAGATGGTAACGGCGTTGGTCTATGTCGTGGGTTCGGTTGTGCTTTCTATTCTCGGCCTCGCTTTTGGCCTTTATGCGGTAAGGGTGTTCACATGAGGCGCGATAAACAAGCCAAAGAACGGGCTCTACGCGCCGCCGAATCCGGTGTGGTCGAGCAGGCCCCCAAGCCCGTCATTAAACTCGCGCCGCTGCCCACCGCCGTGCTCAACCTCAATGTTACCGAGGATGAAGCGGGCATGCGGGTCGATCGTTTTTTGGAGCATCGCTTTCCGGGGCTCTCCTTCAGCCATATCCAGCGCATTGCGCGGAAAGGCGAGCTCCGCGTCAATTCCAAGCGCGTTGAGACGAAGGACCGGCTAGAAGCCGGTCAAATCGTCCGCGTGCCGCCCTTGCGTATTGAGGAAGGCACGGGCCTTGTGGCCCGCTCCCCGCAGGCGGAAGCGGGCGATGCAGCCGCCATCCGCGCCATGATCCTCTTTGAAGACGCCGATATGATGGTGCTCAACAAGCCCTTCGGTCTGGCGGTGCAGGGTGGCTCTGGCACGGTTCGCCATTTGGATGGCATGTTGGAAGCGCTGCGCGACGCGCAAGGCCAAAAGCCGCGCCTCGTGCATCGGCTCGATAAAGACACGTCCGGCTGTATCGTTATCGCCAAAACCCGTTTTGCGGCCTCAGCCTTGGCCAAAAGCTTCCGCTCGCGCGACACGCGGAAAATTTATTGGGCGCTGGTGGCCGGCGTGCCGCGCGTCAAACAGGGCCGCGTCTCCACCTACCTTGCCAAAGGCGAGGACGAGGAGGGCGATTCCAAGATGCAAATCGCCAAGCATGGCGCGGAAGGCGCAACCCATGCGGTGACGTATTACGCGGTGGTGGAAACAGCCGCGCAGAAACTCAGCTGGCTTTCGATGAAGCCCGTGACAGGCCGCACGCATCAGCTGCGCGCCCATGCCGCCCATATCGGCAACCCGATTGTGGGAGATCCGAAATATTTCGACATCGAGAATTGGGAATTGCCCGGTGGTATTCAAAACCGGTTGCATCTGTTGGCCCGCCGCATCGTTATTCCGCATCCGCGCACGGGTAAGCCGGTCGATGTCACAGCGCCTCTGCCGCAACACATGCAGCAAAGCTGGAACCTTTTAGGGTTGGACGCCAAGCGTTACGACCCGATCCTAGAATCACCCGAGGAATAGGCCCATGGCACCCTCTGACGGTTCGATTTTCGATGCGCCCCCGCCGATTGATCCGCACGCGATGGCGCGGCGTGATTTGCAAAAATCACTGCCCAAACGCTTCTGGAAAGACGTTACCATCAGCGAGGGCGAGGGTGGTTTCGGCATTTTGATCGATGGACGCCCCACGCGCACGCCGAACAAGCAAGCCCACAGCCTGCCATCGTCGGCTTTGGCGGAAGCGGTGGCCGCCGAATGGCGCGGCGTTGGGGAACATCTCGATCCAAATGAAATGCCGCTGACGCGCATTTTGAATACCGCGATGGAAGGCGTTGCACCCCGCCTGATCGAAACCGCCGATGATATTGCCAAATATGCGGGCTCGGACCTCTTATGCTACCGCGCCACAGCGCCGACGCGGCTGGTCGAGAAGCAGAATGAACTCTGGGATCCCGTGCTCGATTGGGCGCTGGAGCGCCATCGCTGGCGGTTTAACCTCGCCGCAGGCGTCATGCATGTTCCGCAGCCGCAAGAAACGCTGACAGATATCCAAGACCATGTCCGCAAAATCACCGATCCCTTGCGCCTGGCCGCGTTGCATGTCGCCACCACTTTAACCGGTTCCGCAGTGCTCGCCTTGGCGCTGGCTGAAAAAGCCTTCAACGCCGACACCATTTGGACGGCCGCCCATGTCGACGAAGACGTGCAAATGGCCATATGGGGGCAGGACGAAGAGGCTCTAGCCCGCCGCGCCCGACGGCTCACAGAGTTCAAGGCGGCGGCAATGTTTCTCAACGGAAAATCTTGAGACGAAGCCTAAGTTCTGGCATTCTACCTCTCAGGGCATGAAAGATAGAAACCCATGACGCTCAATATCAAGAACGAAGTCATCTATCGCGATGTTAAAAAACTCGCTGAGCTCACCGGAGTATCGATGACAGCCGCTGTTGGCGAGGCGGTGGCCAAGCGCCTTACAGAGATCGAAGCCCAGTCTGAGCGTCAATCGCGTAAGGCCAAATTTGATGAACTAATGAAAATTGCCGAAGAATGCGGTCGCGAATTGAAAGACAGTGGCATTTCATCCGACCATTCGTTTCTATATGACGAGCGCGGTTTGCCGGTATGATTGTCGATTCATCCGCTCTCGTGGCCATCTTATTTTTTGAACCAGAAGCCGGATTATTCACGCAAGCCATTCTTGATGCCGATGATGTTCGAATTTCAGCCGCAAACTTGGTTGAGGCGTCCATCGTCATTGACCGCAGCAACAGAATAGGCGCGGCCGAACGGCTGGATGAATTTGTTGCAAAATCAGGAATGATCATCGAACCCGTCACGGCTTCCCAAGCCCATCGCGCCCGCTTGGCCTATCTTACCTATGGCAAAGGCAATCACAAAGCCGCGCTTAATTTGGGCGATGTTTTCGCCTATGCGCTCGCCAAAGAAAAAGATTAGCCACTTTTATTCAAAGGCAAGGATTTCACCCTCACCGATATAACACCTGCCGTTCCGGTCGCTTAACCCGTTAATCCTTTGTCGCACTGCCGCTCGCAGTCATCGCGTGATAGGACAGATTAAAGACGGGTATAAAACCCCACCAACCTAAAGTGGATCTTCCATGAAAGACATTCTCGAAAAGCTCGATGATCGGCGCGCCCAAGCCCGCCTTGGTGGGGGACAGGCCCGCATTGACGCCCAGCATGCGCGCGGCAAGCTCACGGCGCGGGAGCGGATCGAGCTGTTGATGGATCATGGCTCCTTTGAAGAATTCGATATGTTCGTCCAGCACCGCTCCACCGATTTCGGAATGGAGAAGACGAAGATACCCGGCGACGGTGTCGTTACGGGGTGGGGCACGGTCAATGGCCGCACGGTTTTCGTGTTCGCAAAAGACTTCACCGTTTTCGGTGGCTCGCTGTCGGAGACCCATGCGCAGAAGATCAACAAGATCCAGGACATGGCGCTCAAAATGCGCGCGCCGATCATTGGCCTGTTCGATGCGGGCGGTGCACGTATTCAAGAAGGTGTAGCAGCTCTAGGAGGTTACGGCGAAGTCTTCAGACGCAACGTGATCGCTTCTGGCGTCATTCCGCAAATCTCGGTGATCCTTGGCCCTTGCGCCGGCGGCGATGTGTATTCCCCCGCAATGACCGATTTTATCTTCATGGTGCGGGATCGGTCCTATATGTTTGTCACCGGCCCCGATGTCGTCAAAACCGTGACCAATGAGACGGTGACGGCGGAAGAATTGGGTGGCGCGAAAGTCCACACGTCCAAATCCTCGGTGGCCGATGGCGCATGGGACAATGATGTCGAAGCGCTCTTGCAGGTCCGTCGTCTGATCGATTTTTTGCCGTCCAACAACACCGATGGCGCGCCGCATTGGCCGAGCTTTGATACCGCAGAACGCGTCGACCTCTCGCTCGACACGCTCGTGCCGGAAAACCCCAACAAGCCATACGATATGAAAGAGCTGATCCACAAAACGGTGGATGAAGGCGATTTCTTCGAGATTCAAGAAAGTTACGCCAAAAACATCATCACCGGCTTTGGCCGCATCGAGGGCCGCACGGTGGGCATTGTCGCCAATCAGCCGATGGTGCTGGCCGGCGTGCTCGATTCCGACGCCTCCCGCAAAGCCGCGCGCTTTGTGCGGTTTTGTGATGCGTTTGAAATTCCAATTGTCACCTTTGTCGATGTGCCGGGCTTCTTGCCCGGTACCGCGCAGGAATATGGCGGGCTCATCAAACACGGCGCCAAGCTGCTCTTCGCCTATGGCGAGGCCAGCGTGCCGCTCGTCACCGTCATCACCCGCAAAGCCTTTGGTGGCGCTTATGATGTGATGGCGTCCAAACATTTGGGCGGCGATATCAATTTCGCCTGGCCGACCGCCCAAATCGCGGTGATGGGCGCCAAAGGCGCGGTTGAAATCATTTTCCGCTCCGATATCGGCGATGCCGATGCTATTGCGGCAAAAACCAAAGATTACGAAGAGCGCTTCCTCTCTCCCTTCGTGGCCGCCGAGCGGGGCTATATCGACGAAGTGATCATGCCGCATTCGACACGCCGCCGCATTGCGCGCGGGTTAGCAATGCTGTCGACGAAGAAGGCCGAGCGGCCGTGGAAGAAACACGATAATATTCCGCTTTAACATCACATCCGTCATTGCGAGCGAACGCGAAGCAAACCAGCTGATGGTGAAAGTAAAGATGTGTTTTAACACAGCGCTTTAAAAACAATCGCTAGCTGGGTTGCTTCGCTGTCGCTCGCAATGACGGATAATTACAACCGCCCCACAAACGCCTGAAATCCTAACCCAGGCTCCACCTTCTGCGCATCCATAAACGCGCGGTTCAAATCCCGCTTGGCGATCAATCCATCCGCTGCGATACGCCGATGGGCAGGCGTCAGCCCAAATCCGTCGCCCGTCTCAAGCCGTTCGATATACTCCGAATAGCCCCGCTCAAAGCGCTCGGAAGCGCCGCTTATATTGGCCATGGAGCGACCATGAATCCGATAGAGATAGGAGGAAGAAGCCGTCACCGGCAGCGTCCCAATCCGGTCGATTAGCTGGAGATTGGCCACCACATCTTCCGAGAACTCAATGCCCGGTTCGCGCTTTAACGCATGATCGCGCCGGATCAGCGGCACCAGTGGGGCGTTGAGTTTCATAAAATCGGCTAGGTCCAGCAGCGTTAAACCCGCCACTTCACCCATCACAGTGCCGATCGGTTCGCCCGTCTCATCGTCCAGCATCAGGAGGTTATCGGCCGCCGCCCCATAGGCCTCCGCCAGCGGCTTGAGCGTCTCAAACCGATCGGGTGAAAGCTCATCATCTGCATCAAGTTGTGTGACATAAGCTCCTGAAATGACATCAAAACCGACATTGCGGGCGTGATGGCATCCAGACCTTACCCGTCCCGTCGAGGCAAAGCGCAAACGCGGATCGCTGATGCCTTTTGATGATAAAAACCCCGCATAATCGCGCTGGTCATCGGCGACGATAACAGCCTCCCAATCGCCTAGCGTCTGGGAAAACAGGCTCGCCAAGGCCCGCTCAATCGTCGCCTCTGCATCGCAAGCGGGGATGATAACCGAGATCGTCATCCGTTGATCCCGGCGATAAAGCCGCGCGCCAGATCGACATCATTGCGCGTCATGCCGTGGCCCGTTTCGAGCACGCGGTGATCCACCATCGCGCCATGCTGGCGCAACGCCTCGGCTAGCCGCTTGGCATTGTCGAGCGGCAGGATCGGATCGACCCGCCCCGAGATGATCATCACCGGCAAACCCGCCAAAGCGTGTTCGGGGCCTGTAGGCAAAGGCAACATCGCGCGGATCAGCACCGCACCCGCCAACACCTCGGGCCGCAGATAGAGCATCGCGGCGGCGATATTCGCGCCATTCGAGAAACCGACCGCAATCGGCTTTTTCATCCCATGCGCGGTTGTTTGCTCTGCGACGAAATCGGCCAATTCATGGGTGCGGGCGATCACATCGGGATAATCGAACACGCCTTCCGCGAGCCTGCGGAAAAAGCGCGGCATGCCGCTTTCCATCACCTTGCCGCGCGGGGAGAGGATGGAGGCCGCGGGATCAATCATTTCACCCACGGGGATCAGATCATCCTCATTGCCTCCGGTGCCATGAAGCAAAAGGAGAGGGTGCCGCGTCAAATCGGTGCCGGGCAGATAGCGATGGATGAAGGACGATGGCGACATGGTTACCTCACTCTTTGCACCCTACATACACTTTGAATCCATTCATGAAACAGCCCATTAACCAGAAATCACTTTGCTTTTCCGCCATTAACCTTTTGCTCTTTCGCCTTTGCGAGGATCCTTCTTACCAAAGGGAAGATCCGGGGCAAGGCATGACTGAGAGCCGAATACGTTCGACCATTTCCGTATTGATTGATCGCTGCTCTGTTGAGGATGCGGATGTCGAGCGTTTGCGCGAATTGCTCTCGGTGGGCGGTGGCCTAACGGCGGTTGAAGCGGGTGACTTGGTGCGGCTGGAGCGCCATGTCAAACGCATGAGCCCGCTATGGCTGGCCCTTTTTGTCG
Source organism: Hyphomicrobiales bacterium (assembly GCA_947455025.1). Taxonomy (GTDB): domain Bacteria; phylum Pseudomonadota; class Alphaproteobacteria; order Rhizobiales; family Beijerinckiaceae; genus CAIUPE01. The sequence goes on along the minus strand of CANGLU010000017.1, from coordinate 39,759 downwards.
AGGCCTTGACGGGCTTTTTCATCTGGGAGCGGCGGCCGACGGGGCGGATTTCCGAGGCCGATATTGAATGGCTGGCCTTTCGCCTAGGCCTTGACAGCACGGGCCCAACGCCCGCGACGCGCGCCCTTCTGACCGTGTTAAACGAGGAATGCGCCGAGCCACCCGTTGCCCTCACCAAGCGCCTTCAAAAGATATCGCATGTCCGCCCGCTGTGGGAGCGGTATGCAGTGGCCAGATCGGGCGCTGTCACCTCCGGGGCTATCGTGTCGTCGTCATAAGGTCGAGTTTACCCGTTCCCGTTTTGCGCTTAGTAAGGCCATAGCGTGCTTTCAATCGGGACCGGAAATGTTCAAGAAAATTCTCATCGCCAATCGCGGCGAAATCGCCTGCCGTGTCATCAAAACTGCCAAACGCATGGGCATTGCCACGGTTGCGGTCTATTCCGACGCCGATAAAGACGCGCTCCATGTGGAGATGGCCGATGAAGCCGTCCATATTGGCCCGGCACCCGCCAACCAATCCTATCTGGTGATCGAGAAGATCATCGACGCCTGCAAGGCAACCGGCGCTGAAGCGGTCCATCCCGGTTACGGCTTTCTATCCGAGCGCGCCGCCTTTGCCGAGGCACTCAAAGCCGCAGGCATCGTGTTTATCGGGCCCAATGTCCGCGCCATTGAGGCGATGGGCGACAAGATCGAATCCAAGAAATTCGCCAATGCCGCGAAGGTCTCCACCGTGCCGGGCTATCTCGGTGTGATTGAAAACCCTGAACACGCCGTCACCATTGCCGATGAAATCGGCTATCCCGTCATGATCAAAGCGTCGGCTGGCGGCGGCGGTAAAGGCATGCGCATCGCCTATTCGTCGGATGAAGTGGCCGAAGGCTTTGCGCGCGCTAAATCGGAAGCTGCATCGTCGTTCGGTGACGATCGCGTTTTCGTCGAAAAATTCATCGTCAACCCGCGCCATATCGAAATTCAAGTGCTGGGCGATAAGCACGGCAATGTGATCTATTTGGGCGAGCGCGAATGCTCCATTCAGCGCCGCAACCAAAAAGTCATTGAAGAAGCCCCATCGCCGCTGCTCGATGAAGCGACGCGTCAAAAAATGGGCGAGCAGGCAGTCGCACTCGCGAAAGCCGTGAACTATGATTCAGCAGGCACGGTGGAGTTCGTCGCAGGCCAAGACAAAAGCTTTTTCTTTTTAGAAATGAACACGCGGCTACAGGTCGAGCATCCGGTAACCGAACTCATCACCGGTGTTGATCTCGTCGAAGAAATGATCCGCTCAGCCTTTGGTGAAAAACTGCGCCTCCAGCAATCCGATATCAAACTCAACGGATGGGCGGTGGAATCGCGCGTCTATGCCGAAGATCCAACCCGCAATTTCATGCCCTCGACAGGCCGCCTCACGGTGTATCGTCCACCAGTAGAAGGTAGCGAGAACGGCATCACCGTTCGCAACGATACGGGCGTCTATGAAGGCGGTGAAATCTCGATCTATTACGATCCGATGATCGCCAAGCTCGTCACGCACGCGCCAACGCGCGCTCAGGCGATTGCCATTCAGGCCCACGCGCTCGATGCTTTCGCGATTGACGGCATTCGCCACAATATCCCGTTTCTATCGGCCTTGATGGCGCATCCACGTTGGCAATCGGGCGCGCTTTCAACGGGCTTTATTGCGGAAGAATTTCCAGAAGGGTTTCATCTGATTGAACCCCAAGGCGCAACGCTCGAAGCGATGGCCGCCATCGGCACCTCGATTGACCACCGCATGAACGAGCGCAAGCGTCACATCTCGGGCCAATTGCGCGCCGCAAAGCCCGTTCGCTTTACCCGCGAGCGGGTTGTTGCCTTGGGTGAAACGCGGCTGCCGCTCGTCATTGAAAGCGAAGGCGAAACGATTGTGTTACGCTTCACAGACAGTGGCCACACCATCTCGATTCAATCCGAATGGCGTCCGGGCCAGCCCGTCTGGCACGGCACGATTGATGGCAAGCCCGTGGCAGCGCAAATTCGCCCAACCATGAATGGCGTGCGGATTTCCTACAGCGGCACAAGTTCCATCGTGCGCGTCTTCACCCAACGCGAAGCCGAGCTTGAAGCGCTGATGCCGCCACGCGTCGAAGCCGATACCTCAAAGAGCCTCATCTGCCCCATGCCGGGCCTTGTCAAAGCGCTCTCGGTGAGCGTCGGCCAAGAGATCAAAGCAGGCGAAATGCTCTGCATTGTGGAGGCGATGAAAATGGAAAACGTGCTACGCGCCGAACGCGACGGCACCATCTCCAAAATCCACGCGAAAGAGGGCGATAGTCTGGCGGTGGATGCGGTGATCATGGAGTTTGTTTGATCTCCAACTTTACTTCGTCATTGCGAGGTGAGGAGCGATTCGCGAAGCGAACAAAACGATCCTGTGAATCGTTTTGAGGGACGAACGCGAAGCAACCCAGCTGACGGCACAGAAAAAGTCTGGATTGCTTCGTCCCCCAGGGTCCTCGCAAGGACGAAACAGCATATCACATCACCACATCAAAATGCGTCGGCGCTTCACCCGCCTCATGCCTACGCCACACTTCCTGATAAATCTGCTTGAACTGTTGCACCATTCGCGGCGCATCAAACAATCGCGCTGCCGGTAACGCCTCGTTCAACCGCTTGCGATGCAGCGCCAACTCATCCGGATCACGCGCCAACCGGATCGCGGTTTTATAATACTCATCCGCCGTTTCAACGATGAGTTCCGTAGGCCCCACCGCGCGGATATGCGCTTCGCTCAATCGTCCCTGTGCCGTGCTGCCCCGCTTGGTGAGCACGGGAAGCCCAGCCGACAACGCATCCATCGTTGTCGTTGCAGCGCTAAAGGTGAACGTATCCAAAAAGAGATCCGCAAGCCGATGGCGGTTGATATGCGACAGCTTATCGGCGATGCGCGCAGCATTCACAAAGCGCGCCGGATCAACGCCTTTCGCTTCCGTCAGTTCGCGGATTTTCTTGATCGATTCCGGCGTTGGGCCAGCCGTAAACCACAACACGCTGTTTGGAATTTCAGCTAAAATTTTAAGCCAGATATCAAACACTTCGCTGTCAATTTTTAACCAATTTCCAAACACGCAAAAAACAAATCCGTCTTCTGGCAAGCCTTCATCGCGACGCGACGGCATAGCGGCAGGCAAGTCAAATCTTTCACCGCATTGAAACGCATCGGCCAAGCGAATAAGCGGCCCATTGCCTTGGTCGCGCTCATCATCGGGCACAATCACACGGTCAACAATCGTGTAATCGAAATAAGGTGCAGGGCATCCCGCCAGCGATTGCAACCAATGGATTTGAACGCGCGCCGGACGCGTCGCCAAAACCTCTTGTCGTCCGCCATGCAAATGCCCGTCGAGATCGATCAGCACATGCAGATCATCGTTCCGAATAAGGTTCGCCAAATCGCGATCCGACAGGTTTCGACAATCGCGAAATCGATTGGCGGTGGCATGAATTCTTGGGCCATATCCATCCACATCAACATGCGGATGTTGTTGATGCAGCGAATAAAGATAAAGCTCGGTATCGGATTGTGCATGCGCTTCGAAAAATACCGATAGCAAATGGCCAATCGGATGATTGCCAAAATTATAGGAGATAAACCCAACGCGCAGTCTTCCCGCACGCGGTGGCGCTTTGGCCGGTTGCGCCGGAAAACTCGCGGCAATCTGGTTGCCCAGCGCGCGATGCACCTTCAACAAATCGCGATCGCGAATTCCGTAATAGGGAAAGAGATAGGTGAACCGCCTTAGCGCATTGCGGTCGGCCTCAAACCAGCGCTCGGGCGCATCGTCAGGCAGCGTTACGGGAATTGCTTCTTGCACCAGCTCCAACACGCGGGAGCGCAGATCAAGCCGTCCTGTACGCCCAACAAGCGACATAAAAGAGGCAAGCCGCATCACAAGCCCCTTCGGTGGATCAAGCGCAATCGTGCGCTCGGTAACGGCCAAGGCCTGATCAAGCTGCCCCATTTTATCATGCCCAATCGCTTGATAGGTGAGCACCTGCACATTGTCAGGGTTGCGCGCCAAATAGCTTTCAAACATCGCCATGGCACCTGTAGGTCGGTTTAATTCCAGCAACATGCAACTGAGATTTTCAATCGCCGGAAGGGAATCGGGGTTGCCTTGAAGGAGCGCACGATACATGCGCTCGGCTTCGTCATAACGCCGCTGACTCCAACATAAATTGGCGAGCGTGAAAACGGGCAGGGGATTTTTCGGGTTTCGCCGGATGGCTTCGCGCACCATCGCTTCCGACTCGCCCGCCCGCTGATCGGCCCGCAAAGCGGCACCCAGATCGGCATAATAATCGGGATTTTCGGGCTTCAGCCTCAGCGCGGTGCGATAATACTCCACCGCCTCCGCATAACGCCGCTGGCGAAACAAAATACCCGCCGCAAAAAACCACACACGGTCATCGAGCGGATGTTCGTTCAAATAGGCGGCAAAGGCCGCGCTCGCCTCGGCAAAGCGTCCGGCGGCGAGATGGGAGTTGGCGAGATCGATTTTTTCATGCATGCAGGGCAGGGTTCCGATGGTGAGCTATGCCAAACCTGTTTACGTAAGGGAAGTTAAAAATCCATGGCGCTTTATTTTGCCTTTGGCTTAACCCTCGATCCGGCGCGCATGACGGCGCTTTGCCCCACTGCCAAACGCATCGGCATTGGTCGCTTGCCGCGCCACAGGCTCGTGGTCATGCCCGGCGGGCAGACGAGCATCGCGCGGGATCCGCGCCATGAAGTTATCGGCATCGTGTTTGATGTGCCGTTTGGCGAAATGACGCTGCTCGACCGCCAAGCCGGCAAAGCGCAAAAGCTGAATCAACCGATTATTCTGCCGGGCGGCGCCAAACGCGCATTGCTCCATGTGGCGCAAGGGGCGGGGAGCGCGCCATCTCCCGCCGATCGCCAGCTTCTAGCCAAAGCGGCGCGCGCAGGCGGTATGCCTGACGCCTATGTCTATGAGATTGAGCATGGCGAGCCTGCGCCGCGCAAACCCGGTGCGCCGCTCTTTAAAGCGCCCATAACCTCGCTTAACCGCTGATCGGCCCAAAAATATCGATAAAGGCCGCTTTTAACGCCGCATCCGCATCATCCATCGTCACCGGAAGGCCTAAATCGACAAGGCTGGTCACGCCATAGCGCGCCTCGGAAATGCCGCACGGCACAATCCCCGAAAAATGCGACAACTCCGGTTCGACATTCAGACTGATGCCATGAAACGTCACCCATCGCCGAACCCGGATCCCGATGGCTGCGATTTTATCCTCAAAGCCCGCACCCTTGTCGGGCCGCTTCACCCAGACGCCGACGCGGTCCTCACGCCGCTCCCCGGTGATGTTAAAGGCGTCCAAGCTCGCAATCACCCACGCCTCAAGCGCCATCACGAAACGGCGGACATCTTGCCCGCGTTTCGTCAGGTCCAGCATCACATAGGCGACCCTTTGGCCGGGCCCATGATAGGTAAATTGCCCGCCACGCCCCGTCCGATGCACCGGAAAACGCGCCTCGTTCAAATCCGCCTCATCGGCAGACGTCCCGGCCGTGTAAATCGGCGGATGCTCCACAAGCCAGATCAGCTCGGAAGCTTTTCCCGCCGCAATAGCCTCGGCCCGCGCCTCCATCACGGCAACCGTCTCGGGGTAATCGACAGGCTCAGGCGCGGCCAACCATTCGACCGGAGCGAGATCGGCGCGCAAAAGAGACGGCAGAGAGACGGATAGGCTGCGAGGATTTACCAAATCTTTACCATAAAAACCGATGTTGGGCTGGTGGAAAAAGGAATCGGATAGCGCGTTATGATGGTTGAAGATGTACTTGTCGACATTGCCGTTGTCTTGGGCTCCCGCCAGATGAGCATTCGCGAGTTCATCCATCTCAACCGCGGTGCTGTTATCCCGCTCGACCCTACCCCCCGCGATCTGGTGGAGATCAAGGCGAATGACCATTTGATCGCGCGCGGCGAGGTGGTGGTCAAGGGCGACCGGGTGGTGATTGAAATCAGCGAGCGGATCCGCGCGGGTTGAGAAATCCCGGATATTTTACGTTCAACGCTTGTCGCTCTGCAATCCATCTGTTACAGAACCGCCTCGTTCGGGGGCATATGCCCTCCGGAATGTTCCGCGGCCATGGCGGAATTGGTAGACGCGCTAGCTTGAGGTGCTAGTGGGGAGACCCGTGGAGGTTCGAGTCCTCTTGGCCGCACCATTCCGCCGCCCCGGCGTGGGTGGCATTTTTTTCATCTTGTCGTGAAAATTTTAGCGTTCCGTTTAGAGCGATCTTCAACCTGTGCCTGTTGAAGTCTCCCAAGGCGCAGAAAGCGCCTGAATGTGGCAATTGCCATTAATCGGGAGAAATTCGATGCATATTCAAATTGATGCTTCGCAATGGGGGCAGGCGGGTGAGGGCGGGCCGGATCGCTTTACTGAAATGGGCATCGGGGCCTCGCTAGGGCGCGATTGCGTGCTTGACCGTGTCACAGCCCATAAATGGTTCAACATCGCCGCTGCCAACGGCTCCCGCGAGGCCGCTCGCCTCCGCGCCGAGCTAGCCGCCGAAATGACCCGCGAGGAAATCGCCCAAGCCCAGCGCCTGGCGCGTGAATATTTGACGTCCCAGCATCAAGCGATGCCTTAATCGGTTCCCCCTTGTGCGCGGGCCAATCGAGACGCTTGTCATTTTGTCTCGCATCGGGCATATCGGTTTCCAACGGAGAGGTGGCTGAGAGGCCGAAAGCACTCGGTTGCTAACTGAGCGAACCCTAACCCGGTTCCGTGGGTTCGAATCCCACCCTCTCCGCCACATCAGCACCCAAGGCTCGCTGCGCGCCTGCCTTGTCTTTGATCCGGTCGAGCGGTTCCGGATGAAACGCTGCCTCCCATTGCGTTAATTGAACAAGAGAGATCCGCTCATGGTTCGCTGCCTTCGTCCTTTCGTTTGGCTCACGGCGCTTCTGCTAGCCTTTGCAGCGCCCGCCAGCGCCCAGACATCACCCGTAACGGTCTTCGCCGCCGCATCCTTAAAAGACGTGCTGGAGGAGGCTGGCAAAGCCTTTACCGCGTCAGGCGGCCAAGAGGTGCGGTTTTCCTTCGCCTCCTCAGCCCTGCTCGCCAAACAGATCGAAAATGGCGCGCCGGCCGACCTGTTTGCATCGGCCGATCTCAAATGGATGGATTACCTCGTCGAGAAGGACCGGATTCAGCGGGCAAGCGTTACCCCTTTGCTCGGCAATCATCTTGTCGTCGCCGCGCCCGTTTCGTCGCCGCTGACGACGCTTGATTGGAATGAGGCGGCCTTTGGCAAAGCCATGGGCGATGGCCGCTTGGCGGTGGCCGAGGTGACGGCGGTTCCCGCAGGCATTTATGCCAAGCAAGCGCTGCAAAAGCTTGGCTTATGGGGTGTCGTCGAAAACCGTTTGGCCCAAAGCGATAATGTGCGCGCGGCGCTGATGTTCGTGGACCGTGGCGAAGTACCGCTCGCCATTGTTTACACAACCGATGCGTTAGCCGATCCGAAGGTGAAAATCGTGGCGCAGTTTCCAGCCGATAGCCACGAGCCGATCGTCTATCCCTTCGCGCTTACCGCCAAGGCCGAAGGCGAGGGGCCGAAGCAATTTCTGGCCTTTTTAAAAGGCCCCGTTGCCGCAGCCATTTTCGAGAAAGCGGGCTTTCCGGTGCTTCACCCTTAAGCGAGGTTTTAGCCCCGCTTGGCCAACACCTCGTCAAGCCAGTCGGTGCGCATTTCGGGTACCGATGAGAGGAGCTTTTCCGTATAGGGGTGAAACGGCGGAGCGAAAATATCCGCCGTTGGCCCTTGTGCGATAATTTCGCCCTGCAACATCACCGCCGTGCGGTGCGCGATGCGGCGCACAATGCCAAGATCATGCGTGATGAACAAATAGCCCACGCCCAGCGTGTCTTGCAGCTGTTTGAGCAGTTTGAGAATCTCGTCCGCCACCAATTGATCAAGCGCCGATGTCGGCTCGTCGCAGATGATGATATCGGGTTCGGCCGCCAATGCGCGTGCGATGCAGATACGCTGCTTTTGTCCGCCCGAAAGCGCGGTGGATAAGCGGCCCGCATAATCTTCCGGCAAACCGACAAGGCGCAACAATTCGGCGACGCGCGCTTTGACTTCCGCAGGCGAGCGGTTGAAATAAAATTCAACAGGGCGGCCGATAATCTCGCCAATCGTCTGGCGCGGATTAAGTGCCACGTCGGGTTGTTGGTAAATCAGCTGTACTTTGCGCAACGTATCGCGATCGCGGTTTTTAAGGCTAGGCGGAAGCACTTCACCGTGCAGTTTCACTTCACCCGTTACGCAGGGCAACAGGCCAACCAGCAGGCGCGCGAGAGAGCTTTTACCCGAGCCCGATTCACCGACAACCGCCACCGTTTCGCCGCGCGCCACCGCGATCGAAACATGCTTGACGGCTTTGAACGTGCCGTAAATGCCCGTCACATCAAGGCCTTCAAGCACCGGCTTTTCGCGTGTCGTTGTCGTGGCCATCGCAAGCTTGTCTGCAGCCTTACGCTCGGCCACCAGCGCCTTGGTGTAGTCCATATGGGGTTCAAGCAAGATCTGGCCCGTTTCGCCCACTTCCACCATTTTGCCATGGCGCAACACCATCACGCGGTCGGCCACTTGCGCGACCACTGCGAGATCATGCGAGATATACAGCGCCGCCATATTGTAATCGCGGATCAGCTTTTTCAAAAGCGCCAACACTTCGATTTGTGTGGTCACATCAAGGGCCGTCGTCGGCTCGTCCAGCACCAAAATATCAGGGCGGCACGACATCGCCATCGCCGCCATCGCGCGTTGCAATTGTCCGCCCGAGACTTGGTGCGGATACCGGTCACCAAATGTGTCGGGGTTCGGCAGATCAAGCGCGCGGAAGAGTTCAAGCGCCCAGGCTTGCGCCTCAGCCTCCGTCATCAGCCCGTGGCTGATCGGCATTTCGGTCACCTGATCCATCAAGCGATGCGCAGGGTTGAACGAGGCGGCTGCACTTTGCGCGATATAGGCGATGCGTTGGCCGCGCCGTTCGCGCCGTCCTTCGGCATCGAGCGTGCGCACATCCTCGCCCTGAATTTCAACCTTGCCGCCCGTGATGCGGCATCCCGCGCGCGCATAGACCATGGAGGCGAGGCCAATGGTGGATTTGCCGGCACCCGATTCACCAATCAGGCCCATCACTTCGCCGCGCTTCAATTCGAGCGAGACATTGTCAACAAGTACCGCACCCGAGAGCGCCTCAACGCGCAGATCGGTGAGCTTTAATATCGTTTCATTCAAATCGCGCGTCATCGTCTTACATCTCCGCCGATGCGCCGGAGGGACGCGAATTGATCGATAAGATCCAGTCGACAACGAGGTTCACGCCAACCGTCATCATGGCAATCGCCAAAGCGGGCCAGAGCGGTGCGGGAAGGCCGAAGCTGATCGCCTTGCCATTGTCGCGCACCATGCCGCCCCAATCGGCGTAGGGCGGCTGAATACCGAGGCCCAAAAAGCTCAAGCTCGCGACGAACAGAAAGTTAAAGCAGAACCGCAAGCCGAATTCCGAAATCATCGGGGGCAGGGCGTTGGGTAGAATCTCGCGCCGCATAATCCACCACAGGCCTTCGCCGCGAAGGCGCGCAGCCTCGACATATTCCATCACAACCAGATTGGTCGCCACCGCGCGTGCGAGACGAAACACGCGGGTTGAATCAAGCACGGCCAGCGTCAAAATCAACGTCATGATCGAGGAGCCAAACACCGAGAGAATGATCAGCGCGAAAATCAACAGCGGGATCGAGAGCATCACGTCAACGATACGCGACAGGACTTGATCAATCACCGTGCCGCCAACAGCTGCTAGAAAGCCCGTGGTTGTTCCAATTAAAAAGGACAAGACGGTGGTCACGAGCGCGACACCAATCGTCATGCGCGCGCCATAAATTAGGCGCGAGAGCATGTCGCGACCAATATTATCCGTGCCCAACAGAAAATCCCACGACGGATCATCCCATGTCTGGCCAACCGATTCCGATTCCGAATAAGGCGCAATGACATCGGCGAAGACCGCGACCAGAATAAAGACCGTGATGATCGCAAGGCCAAGCCAAGCCGTTGATGTGGGCTTGTAACCGAACAGTTTCATTCCAAAATCCTTACCGAGGATGCCTGAGCCGCGGATTGACCATAATCGCCAACACGTCAGCAATGGTATTCAATCCAACAAACGCGCCCGCAAAAATTAAGCCGCAGGCTTGAACCACAGGAAGATCGCGTTTGGTAACGCCATCGACCATGAATTGACCAACGCCCGGATACACAAACACGACTTCAATCACGACAACGCCGACAATCAAATATGCGAGGTTCAACGCAATCACCGAAATGATCGGTGCCGCCGCATTGGGCAGCGCGTGGCGCACAATCACTTGGCTGCGCGTAAGCCCTTTGAGGAAGGCCATTTCAATATAAGGCTGCGACATGATCGAGAGCACGGAAGTGCGCGTCATGCGCAACATATGCGCCATCACGAGCATGGTCAGCGTGAAAGCGGGCAGGGCGGTTGTGTAGATTTTTTCAACAAATCCCATCTCCGGGAACACCGTCGACAACGACGGGAAAATCTCAAACTGCACCGCGAGATAGAGGATCAAAACATAGGCTATAAAAAACTCAGGGACCGAGATCGTCATCAGCGAAATAATATTGACGAAACGGTCGATAAATTTGCCTTCATTGATGGCGGCGATAATGCCCAACACGACCGAAGTCGGCACCGCAATCAGCGCGGCATAGCCGGCCAAAAACAACGTATTCATGAAGCGCGGCGCAATCACTTCGACGATCACGCGCTTATTCGTCATCGCGATACCGAGATCGCCATGCAGCGCGTTAAAAAACCATTCGAGATAGCGGACATAAGCGGGCCGATCGAGGCCCAGCTCGTGGCGGAAAACCGCCAAGGTTTCGGGTGTCGCGCCTTGGCCCAAAATGGCACTGGCAACGTCACCGGGTAGAACTTCGGTCGCAGCGAAAATCAGAACGCTAACGGCCCAAAGGGTAATAATGCCGAGGACGATCCGAACGGCTATCGTTTTTAGCATCGGATCGTCCCCCCTTAGTACATTATCTTATTCTAAATCAGTCCGCTTGAATTAAGCGAACCAACCCTTTTCTGCGATACGGTCGTCGTTCATGTCGTAACGAGCATGTGGGTCTGCACCCATGACGTTCTTCGCATAGCCGTCGAGATAGTCGGTGATGGCGAAGCAGATCATGCCGCCGTCTTCCGCAATCATTTCCTGCGCGTGGAAATAGAGTTCCTTACGCTTCTTCTCGTCGAGCTCTGCGCGGGCTTCGCCTATCAGCTTGTCGAACTCAGGAACGCGCCAGTTGGAGTCATTCCAATCCGAACCCGAACCATAGACCTGCGTGAAGGTTTGGTCAGCCGAGAGACGGCGGCCCCAATACACGGCGCAGAATGGCGCTTTAAGCCAAACGTTATCCCAATATCCGTCAGCCGAAACCTTCTTCACATCGAGGTTGATCTTGGCCTTCTTGAGGGATTCTTGATACAGCGTGGCGCAATCCACAGCCGAACCCCAAGCGCCTTCAGACGCCTGCAATTCGATCTTGGCATCGCCAAGGCCAGCCTTCTTGAAGTGGAAGGCGGCTTTATCTGGATCATATTTACGCTGTGGCATAGCCGTGTTGTAGAAGGGGTTCAGCGCGTCGAGCGTGTGGTCATTGCCCGGCGTTGCGAAGCCATTATACACCTGCTGAATGATCTTCTCGCGGTCGATGCCGTATTTCAACGCAAGGCGAAGATCCTTGTTGTCGAATGGCTTTTCGGTGACGCGGGAAACGAAGCAGAAGCGGTTACCCGTACCCTTGGTACGAACAACGTTGAGCTTCTTGTCCTTCATCAGAAGGTTCACGGTGCGTGGGTCAAGACGGTTGATCGCGTCAACCTGACCGGACTGGAGAGCGGCCGTACGGGCTGCTGGATCCTGGATGTTGCGGATTTCGACCATGTCGAAGTTCGCGCGGCCAGCCTTCCAGTAATCGCCACGGCGCTTGAACACGAGGCGAACGCCTGGCTCGAAGCTTTCCAGCGTGTAACCGCCGGTGCCGATTGGCTTCTGCCAGTCGGTGAAACCATCAGGAACGACAACGATGTGGTAATCGCCGAGGATGACAGGGAAGTCGGCGTTACCGGCTTCGAGCGTCACAGCGATCTGGTTCTCGTTGACCTTCTTGATTTCGGTGATCTGCTTCAAGATGCCCTTGGCAGGCGACTTCGTTTCGCCGCGATGGATCGCGATCGAATAGAGAATGTCGTCGGCGGTCAGCGTCTTGCCGTTCGAGAACTTCACGCCCTTGCGGACATTGAATACCCATTCCTTCGCGCCTGGCTTGGCTTCCCAGCTCTCAAGCAATTCGCCTGTTGGCTTGCCCGATGCGTCGAATTCAACGAGGCCGTTCATCACGCAAAGCGAAGCAGCGATCATGACGGAGTCAGAATAGGTGCGTGGGTCGAGCGAGTCGGTAGCCGAGCCGCCTTCCATACCGATGCGGAACGTGCCGCCGACCTTCGGGGTCGCGGCCTGCGCGGTGCCCGAGAGCAGCGATGGCGCAACCGCCATGCCGGCACCAATCATTGCAACGCCGCTCATAAAGTCGCGACGGGACAAGGCACCCTTGTCAAACATATGTTTCAGCTTGTTGTACTCTTCCACGGCGATCCCCTTTTTTGGTGTCGGCCCTCCGATTCAGTGAATCGGTGACCCATTGCCATATCTCTGTTTCCATGACGCCGATCCTGCCCATGGCCTCAAGACCATTGAACCTTACCGGCATCCTCCCAAAGGGTGCGACTGGCACCCTATGCTCTATCGTTGCCGAAGCGCGCGAAAGAAACAAGCTAAAGAATCACTTTTTTTACCGTTTAAAGTGATCCAATTGCCTATTCATACGTCAAATGTCGTATTTTGATAAAATCAGGCCGGATTTTTAAAGGGTAAACCGCGCGGTTTTAATCGAAAGCGAGCTGCACCTTCATCGCTTTAGTCCGATCAGACGCCAATTCGAAGGCGGAGCGCGGGTTGGTATAGTGAATCGTCGCGCTCAAAAGCGGGGTCACATCCACCGCCCGCTTGGCCAAAAGCTCGACCGCCCAGTTAAATTCTTCAAAGAATCGGAAGGTTCCGGCCAGTTCAAGCTCTTTGGACGCCACTAAATTCAAAGGAACCGCCACTTCGCCGCCCATGCCGATCTGCACAATCCGCCCCCTCGGCATCACGCAGGCAATCGCATCGGCCAAAGCCCGCCCATTGCCGGACGCCTCAAAAGCGACATCGAAATAGCCCTTGTCGGCTTTGTACGGCTCCAGCGAGTCGGGCGCGTCCTTGGTATTAAGCGCCGCATCCGCGCCGATTTTCATCGCAATCGCCAATGCCGGAGCGGCAATATCGGTCACCACGATTTCCCGCGCCCCCGCATGCCGCGCCGCCAGAATGGTCAGCGCCCCAATCGGTCCGCATCCGGTCACAAGCACACGACGCCCCGCAATCGGTCCCGCGCGACGAATCGCATGCAGGCAAACGGCCAAAGGTTCGGCGAAGGCCGCAATATCGGGAGGCGTTGAATTACCGGTCGGTACCGCCTGCGCCGCCGTACAGACGAGCTTTTCGCGAAACCCGCCTTGAACATGGGGAAACCGCATTGCCGAGCCATAAAAGCGCATCTGCAGGCAGTGAATAGGCTGACCTTCGAGGCAGAACCGGCAGGTGCCGCAAGGCAGGCTCGGATTAACCGCAACCCGATCGCCTGGCTGCACCGATGTCACCCCCGCACCAATGGCCGTCACCGTTCCGGCAATTTCATGGCCCAACACCATAGGCTCTTTAAGACGCACGGTGCCAAAGCCTCCATCGTGATAATAATGGAGGTCCGAACCACAAATGCCGCCGCGTGTAACCGATACGGCCACTTCGCCGGGGCCCGGATCGAGCAAAGGCACATCACCAATCCTCAAATCATGCGCCGAGTGAATGATGACCGCTTTGGTGTGATTGGACATAAGGGTTCCACTTTCAGGGTTGACGTCCCCATACACTGAACGATTTTTCTGAATTCGGAAAGGTTCAGTTTCGGGCTAGGCATAAAGCGCGATCATGCTATTGATTCACAATCTGAGTAAACCGTTCTAACCGGATGATTTCGTATGTATTTTATCGTGTCGAAACTTCTTTGGTTTGTCTTTTGCCCCAGCAATTTTTTAATGTTGATGATGGCGCTTGGTACAGGCCTGAGCGTGTTTGGGTATGCGCGAAAGGGACGCGTGTTTCTCATTCCCAGCCTTTTGGCTTTTCTGGCCATTGGCTTTTTACCGATTGACGAGTGGTCTGCCCGCACGCTTGAGTTACGGTTTCCGCCTTGGCATGATGATGGCCAACCCGTCGACGGCATTATCATTTTAGGCGGAAGCATTAATATTGGCTCGTCGGCAGCATGGGACAGCCTCTCGCTCAATTCGACCGCTAATCGCATCGTAGCGATGGCCGATTTGGCACGGCGTTATCCTTCCGCCAAACTTGTCTTCACAGGTGGTTATGGTGCGCTACTGGGTCGCCCAATTACCGAAGCCGATATTCTCGATCGGCATAGTGCCTCCTTAGGCCTAGCCGGTGATCGCGTGATCTATGAGCGCCAATCGCGCAACACACGCGAGAATGCGGTATTCACCAAAGCGATGCTTGATCCAAAACCATCGGAACATTGGCTTCTTGTTACCTCTGCCTGGCATATGCCACGTTCCATCGGACTCTTTCGTAAAGCAGGATGGAACATTGAGGCCTATCCGGTCGGTTGGACAACCGCACCGGGTTATGAGGATACTGGAACAGATACCGAAATGTCGGCGCATCTTTTCAGGTTTGATAAAATGTTCCGGGAATGGATTGGCCTATTGGCCGCACGCCTAGCCGGCTATTCGGATGATTTTTTTCCCGCTCCTTAAAAAGTTAATCGAGCCTTGGCAGACCCAAGCGATAAACCCCTTTGAAATCGAGTGGATCAACCGGCCGACCTTTGCGGTAAATCACGAGCCGCCCTTCAATGGCTAACGCCACCGCCTCTTTGCGAATGGGTTGCATCATCGGGCCCCATCCGTCGGGATGGGGTCCCCCCATCAAACGCGCGGCTTCGGATGGACAATAGGACTTGTCATTCCCCCGCGCAGTGGCAAGTGCGATGAGCGTTTCACGAAGGGTGGGTGGTACAGCTGAATCATTCATGCCTCGACATCGCGCATTCAATGCCAAGGCGTCAATGACGCGTCGTTCAATCCCATTTTTCCGAGCGGACCAATTCTTTGACCGCGTCATGCGAAGCCGAACGGAATTGCCGGTGTAACATCGCTGCCAAAGAGGCAATCGTTGTCAGGATCAAGACAATGGGGGATACAAACCAACCCACATAGGCCAGCGCAAAGAAAAAGGCGCGTTGGCCCCGGTTAAATTGGCGGCCAGCATCGGTGATAACAGCCGCAAGGGCCTTCGAATGACGCTCCGATTCCTGGGCTTTTTCCGGCTCATGGCTCGGCGAAGCCCCGATCAAAATCGCCGCATAGTTAAAGAGCCGATAGGACCAAGCGAATTTGAAAAAGGCATAGACGAAGATAACCGCCAAGCCCGCCACTTTGATTTCCCACATCGCCCGGCTGGTATCGAGGCCTAGGGGCAGATCGGCAAAAATCTTGATCACATCATCGGCGGCGCGAAGCAGAGCCAAGGCGCCACCAAATGCAAACAGCGAGGTGGAGGCAAAAAACGCCGTCCCATTTTGCAAGCCCGCCATCACCTGCGTGTCAAAAATTCGCTCCTCGCGCTCATGCAACCGCTCGATCCAGCGCTTGCGATAGCGATCCATCAAACCATTCAGACTCTGCTCCCGCGCGCGCTCGGATTCAACAATCCGGTGGTACAAAAACCACGCGACAACAAAGGTCAGAAAAGCGAAGACATCAAGGAGCGAGAAACTGGACATGGGGGGAGTATCGCGTGAAAGATCGCCAAGTTGCAAGGTGGTTTCGCAATTGGCGGGTAAAGTCCAAGGTGTCGTAGGGCGCCATGGTCCGATACGGTTTTGCTTAAACGCCGAGAGACAAGCAGTTTGAAATGCTTTTCTATAATTAATTAAAAAATAGCTTATTTGTCCTCATGAATGGAGGATATTAGTATTAAATATAAAGCTATAATTTAATATTTAATAAATTTATTAATTTAGAAAAACATAACTTGATTTTATTGGTTAAATAAATTATTATGAAGACTTGATATATTTTTGCTTAGTTGCATCATTTTAAAGCGGATAAATTAAGTTATGGCTTCTTATTTGAGGCAAGCGCGGGTCTTTTACAAGGATAACTTAGCTGGAACCCTCGAAGAGACGGTAACAGGTGGGTCTCGCTTTAGCTATCAAAAGGGTTGGTCAGAGGACATAGCCTGCTGTTTTCCCGTTACGAAAACGGATCATGACTGGGAGAGCGGCCTTCATCCATTTTTCCAGCATCTGACCTCCGAAGGTTGGCTCCGCGAGAAGCAGGCGCTTGCGGCTAATATTAAAACCGAAAACGATTTTGGTTTCCTCCTGCGTTACGGCGCGGATTGCATCGGCGCGGTCGGTGTCCGGCCGGAGCGCGAAAGCGAGGAATTGCCCGTCATTGCCGAAGGCACGCCGACGCCTGGGCGCACCATCTCCGGCGTTCAAAAGAAGCTGCTCGTCGTCAAAGACGGCAAGGGTTATAGACCTGCCACCGGTAGCGAGCCTGCAAGCCATATCGCTAAGTTCAATTCGAACTCGATCGATACACTGGTTCGGAACGAGCTTCGTAGCCTTACTTGGATCACCGCACTTCTTGGCCAAGAGGAGGTTACCGGCTTCACACAGGGGCTCGTCGAAAATGAAGCCGCGCTGATCGTCACCCGCTTTGACCGTGGGCCGCGAGGAGAGAAATATCGCCAAGAGGATTTTGCACAAATCCTCATCAAGCCTCGTGGCGTCGATTACGGCGGCAAATATGACAGCGACTATGAAACGGTTGCAGAGCTTATCAAAAAGCATTCCTCCCGCCCGGTGATTGATCTCGACCGTTTCTACATGCGGCTGATCGCCTACGCGCTTATCGGCAATTGCGACGCGCATCTTAAGAATTTTTCGCTGCTTGAAACACCGACAGGATTTCGATTGTCGCCTGTCTATGACGTGGTCAATACGGTGCTTTACCCAGATTACGACATACATTTTGGACTGGGCCTTTTGGGCGAACGGCGACCTATCGATCAACTCGATGGGGACATCTTTCGGGAATTTGGTGCCACAATCGGACTAACAAAAGCGGCAATCGATCAAACATTCGAAACCTTGCATCGGCGGGCTCGGAAAGCCGCCAAAACCCTCGCACCGCCAGAGGCGGAAGCCCCGGATGGATTTCTAAACCGCTTTGCGGAGATCGTGAGGACCCAATGTCTGAGAATTTTAGGGGAGTAGCTCCTCTCAACTGGCAACGCGTGGTCGATGAGGCCCTAGAGCGTCGTAAACTCGAACGAATGACTCAAAAGCAACACGCGGCCCTTGCGGGTGTGAGTCTCCCGACAATAGCAGCCTTTGAGCGCGGCGAGACGACGCTTTCACTCGCCAAGGCCTTTGACATCTTGCGGGTCGTTGGCCTCCTTGATGAGCCAGTCGCCGGGGGCGCGCAGGAACGCTTCCTGCGCGAGTCGTTTGAGCGTTGGCAAATGCTGGTCAAAGACCTGCCAAAGGACAGTCCTGCGCGCTTTCCGGATGGTTTTTACCGGGTCGATTACAGCCTTGAAGGCGACTTAAAGCACGTTAGTTTATACGAGTTGGAAGGTATTCTAAGCCGAGCAACAACGAATTATACGGGTTGGCCGGTTTTTATGGTTATGACGCGCGAAGAATTCCGCCCTCGGGAAGTGGATGGCGCGATTGAGACGTGGTTGCGTCCGGGGACTCTTATTGATCGAAACTTTGAGGATGCAGCCCATTGCGATTACTGGCGCGCGGTTCCTACGGGGCGCATGTTTTTAATGCGCGGCTATCAAGAGGATGGTCAGGAAGGATTCGAAGCGGGTACCGTGTTCGACAACACGCTTCCAATATGGCGGCTCGGTGAAGTTCTGCTCCACGCCGAAAATATGGCGCATCTTTTGGCCAAGGATGATCCGAACACCATCACCATTCGCTTGCGCGCTCTTTATGCCGGACTCCGTGGTCGCCAACTCAAGAGCTGGGCTAATCCGTTATCGGGCTTATTCCTAGAAGGACGCCCGGCACGAAGCGACGAAGTGCTCCTTGAGGCGGAGATACCGGTACTCGACTTGAAGCAGCGCCTAGCCCAACATTTACACCCCCTCGTGGCGACACTCTTTGAACGGTTCGAGATCGAGAGCGTCTCGTCTGATTTTGTGGCCCGTGAAGTGGCTCGCCTATCAAAGGGGAAGTTCTAGGATTGAAACGTCAACGACGGGCAAACAATAAAAATTCCCATTATGGGAAAAATACTTTGACAGAAGGCTCAAAATCGGCGATTTTCATCCCATGCAGGTGATCGCCAAACGGACACTTCGAGAGTTTTGGGCGCGTCATCCGCAATCGGAAATGCCGCTCCGGGCTTGGTTCGGACTGGTTGATAAAGCCCTGTGGGACGGGCCGCAGGACATTAAGGATATATTCGGAACGACGGTCGATTTTATCGCCGATAACCGGGTTATTTTTGATATTGGCGGCAATAAATACCGGCTGATTGTCCACATATCCTATCGATATAAGCGGGTTTTGGTAAAATTCATTGGTACCCATCGCGATTATGACCGCGTTAATCCGGAGAAGATTCAATGAAAAATATTCGCGCTTTACGTTCCGAGGCCGATTATGATTGGGCCTTAAGCGAAATTGAGAACTATTTTGTCGATGAGCCCGAGTCCGGCTCTGAAGCCGCCGAGCGGTTCGATGTATTGTCGGCGCTCATCGAGGTCTATGAATCCCGCCATTGGCCGATCGAACCGGCAGATCCCGTCGAGGCCATCCGGTACAAAATGGAAGTCGCAGGATTAAAGCAATCCGATCTAGCGACCCTCTTAGGTTCTGCCTCCCGCGCTTCAGAAATTCTCAGCCGAAAGCGGGCTTTGACAACCGATATGATCTATAAAATCAGCCATCAATGGGGCATTCCGGCGGATAGTCTCGTCAAACCTTATCAGCTTGAACGGGCGTGAACTTATTCAATTGCTGCGTTCAATTTTATAAAGGCCAATCAGCTTTTTTACACTTTACGAGGTCCTGATCTCATGCCGCAAACCATCACCAAAGGCTACAAAGCGCTGGTCGCCGAGGCCAATAGCGCTGTCCGCACATTGAGCGTCGAGGAAACGCAAGCCCTTCTTGGCCGCGAGGATACGGTGCTCGTCGATTTGCGCGATCCGCGCGAATTGGAGCGCGAGGGTAAAATGCCCGGTGCCTTTCATTGCCCGCGCGGCATGTTGGAGTTCTGGATTGATCCGGAAAGCCCCTATCACAAGCCGATTTTTGCAGAGGACAAGCAATTCGTGTTTTTCTGCGGCGGCGGCTGGCGTTCGGCTTTGGCGGCCAAAGCGGCGCAAGAGATGGGGTTAAAGCCAGTGGCCCATATGGAGGGCGGCTTTACCGCCTGGAAAAAGGCCGGCGCGCCGGTGGAGACGAAATAGGCTTATCCACATCGATCCTTCAAGAACGCTTTAATTGAAGCCGCGGCTTGGCTAGGGTCGCGCCATGGCCCTTCATCTCATCAAGCTTTGCGTCGGCTGCGAGTCCATTGCCGATTTAACCGGTTGGATTGCGGAGAATTCCGCCGCCCGCCGCGCGCGTAAATTGCCCGATGAGCAGGTCCACGTCACCCGCATGATGCCCAAGCGCATCGCGGAAATTATAGACGGTGGCTCGCTTTATTGGGTCATCAAAGGCCAGATTTCCTGCCGTCAGGCGATCATCGACTTGCGCGCGGTGACAGGATCCGACGGCATTGGCCGCTGCGCCATCGTGCTCGATCAAACGGTCGTTCCGGTCGAGCCGCGCCCGTGCCGCCCGTTTCAAGGCTGGCGCTATCTGGAGCCATCATCCGCCGGACGCGATTTGAGCGCCATCGGCACGTTTGATCAGGACATGCCCGAAAGCCTCCGCCGCGAATTGGCCCAATTGGGCTTGCTATAATCGGCCATAAGGCGTGAAACTAACGATTGCTTAGTGCTGGAGAAGCTCAAACCTTGCCCGTCCTCGTCGGAATTCTCGCTATCGCTTTACTCGTCTGGCTCGGAAAATCGTACATCAAGTCCGATCCGACCCTTCTGGCCCGCTATGGACGCAGGGCAGGCGGCATTGCAGCCTTTGCGGTGGCCGCCCTCTTGCTCCTAAAAGGCCGGATCGATGTCGCTTTGATGCTGGCAGGGATTGGCGGTTGGCTTTGGGGAATAAGGCTTCCGATTTTGCCTTGGTATATGCCGTCCGGTCCCTCGGAGACGGTAGCGCGTCAAAAAACGCCCGCCACCGAAATCTATCCCGATTTAAAGGGCCATATGGATGGCCGTTTCTTGGACGGGCCCTTTGCCGGTCGCGGCTTTTCGAGCCTGTCGGAGGAGGAGCAAAAGGTTGCTGGCGCCGATTTAGCCGCCCGCGATCCGGAAGGCCATCGCCTATTTCAAGCGTATCTCTACGGCCGGGCGACCGGATGGCGTGATACAGTCAAGGATGACCCGCGCGCGCGGCAATCCGGCCAAGGGGGATCGTCCGCGATGACCGAACAAGAAGCCTACGAGGTCTTGGGGCTTCAGATGGGCGCGGGCGAGGAAGAGATCCGACAAGCGCACCGGGCGCTCATGAAGAAACTTCATCCCGATCAAGGGGGGTCGACGTATCTCGCGACCCGCGTCAACATGGCCAAAGATGTCTTGCTGAGTGCGCATCGCTGATCGGTTACTCCCGCTCGACTGCCGGATGAAGAATTGATCTCAACTTCTTGAAGCGAAACAAGCAATCCCGCGTTTTTTCAACTTGGTACAAGCCGCCGCCGCATCAACTTCGGAGAGCTTGGTAAAGCGGCTGCGCCACATTTCCTTGCCACCCACCGTGACTTTTTCGGTGGCCGCTACCGCGTCAGCCGATAAAACATCCTTGCTCTTGCGGATCTCGGCCAGAACCGATTGCGCCTGCTTTTCGCTTTTCGCGACGCCAACCTGGATCCACCAATTTTGCTCCATGCGCGCGCCAAGGTTCGAGGCTGGCGCATCAGGTGCCTTCGCCGCTACCTTCGCAGCAACCGGTGCTGTTGTTGCTTCCGTATCGCCTTGGCTGATCGGGGCGGCATTGGCAGCCACCTTCTTTTTGCCGTCAACGCCGGTCGCGCTATCGATATAGGTATCGATCAACTCGGCCATGCGCCGGTCGCGCGAAGGGCCGGAGCGTCCGCCCAAAATAACCGCCAAAAGGGCGTGGTCGTCTTGATGCACTGAGGTCAGAAGATTGAAGCCCGAGGCTTGGGTATATCCGGTCTTGATGCCGTCCACGCCATCAACGCGGCCCAAGAGCTTGTTATGATTGGCAATGGTGTCGCCGTCATACTCAAACGAACGCAGGGAGAAATAGGCATAATATTTGGGGAAACGCTGTTGTAGCGATTTGCCAAGCGTCACGAGATCGCGCGCCGTTGTTAATTGGCGGGGGTTCGGAAGCCCCGAGGCATTGGCGTAAACCGTGCGCGTCATGCCCAAGGCTTTCGCCTTTTTGGTCATGAGATCGGCAAAATTGCTTTCCGTTCCACCAATCTGCTCGGCAATCGCGACAGCAATATCATTGGCCGATTTGGTCACCACCGCCTTGATGGCGTCCTCGACCGAAATCGTATCGCCCGCATTCAGTCCAAGCTTCGAAGGCGCCTGCTTTTGTGCCCATTGCGAAATCTTGATTTGCGAGCCGAGATTCAGGCGACCAGCGTCGAGTTCTTCAAACAGCAAATAAAGCGTCATCACCTTGGTGATTGAAGCGGGGTGGCGTTGAGCGTCGGGGGCTACCGCATAAAGCGTTTTGCCGGAACGGGCATCAACGACCAATTCCGAATAGGGCGGCGCATAGGGCGCGGACGCTTGCGCCTTTGTCTTGGCTTGAGCATCAAGCATTCCGTTAACGGAGGCGAAAGCCAAAACCGCAAGGCCAATCTGAAGGGGCCGCGAAACCATTTGCGTCGAAAACCGCATTCTTTATCTACTCCCGAACCTGCAACGGGCCCCAAAAATCTCTCACGCTCCGCCATAAACGGCAAGGGGCCTACTTCATCCGCTCTCTTAGCGCGTCGAGGTTACGGCTTTGTTAAATTGCTACTTAATTTGGCCAAAAGTAGGATATATTGCACTGCACAATAATCCTTGACAGAAATTGTGCGCCGCATATATAACGGGGGCATTCAAGAATTCCCGTCAGCGTAACTTTCGACGGTAACCTCGCAAGTGAAAGGACCCCGCATATGTTCAATCAGTTCGAAGACATCCAAAAGATGAGCAAAGACAATATCGATCTCGCTGTGAAGAGCTTCGGCGCGACCAGCAAGAGCGTTCAGGCGATTGCCACCGAAACCGCTGACTATTCCAAGAAGGCTTTCGAGCACAGCTCGTCGGTCATGGAAAAGCTCGTTGGCGTTAAGACGCTCGACAAGGCTTTCGAAATTCAGTCGGATTTCGCTAAGTCGGCTTACGAAGGCTTCGTGGCCTACGCTTCGAAGGTGGGTGAACTCTACACCGACCTCGCCAAGGACACGGTAAAGCCATACGAAGCCGTGATCGCCAAGGTTCAGGCATCGGCTAAGTAATCTCATTTAACCCGAGATCAGAATTGAAAAGGCCCGGTCATCCGGGCCTTTTTTCGTTTTAATTGCGCTTGACCCTGATTATTTTAGCCTCCCGCACTGGAAATTACCCCCATCGAAGCATAGCTTGCAGAAAGAGGGGTTTAGAAGCATCATTCGGTTGACGCTGCCAATCTTTGAAAAAGGGCTCATGAGCATCGTTACGCCGAACCAGTTATGTCCCAATCCGATCGCCGCGCCACGCGCGTCGGCCCTTCCGCTTGCCATGGCTTTGCCGCCCCGGCGGGAGGATGAGGACAATGGTCCGGGCGTCGCCATCATCACCCGCACCAAGCCGCAGGTGAAGAAGCCGCCGCTTTATCGCGTTTTGCTCTTAAACGATGATTTCACGCCGATGGAATTCGTCATCCACGTGCTCCAAAGTTTCTTTAACAAATCCTATGACGACGCCTATGTCATCATGATGCATGTCCACCAAAATGGCGTGGGCGA
The DNA here is from genome assembly GCA_947455025.1 of Hyphomicrobiales bacterium. Lineage (GTDB taxonomy): Bacteria > Pseudomonadota > Alphaproteobacteria > Rhizobiales > Beijerinckiaceae > CAIUPE01. The sequence continues at coordinate 16,319 of CANGLU010000017.1, read as the reverse complement.
GTGCGGCGTGTTTACCTATGAGGTCGCCGAAACCAAGGTCACCTTGGTCATGGATTTCGCGCGCAAGCATCAGCATCCGTTGCAATGTGTTATGGAACGGAATTGAAAGGTATATTGACGAAATGCCATCTTTTTCCAAAAGCTTAGAGCAGGTTCTTCACAAGGCACTCGCACTTGCGAACGAGCGTAAGCACGAATATGCGACGCTTGAACATTTGCTTTTGGGCTTAACGGACGACCGCGATGCGATTGCCGTCATGCGCGCCTGCGGGGTTGATCTCGATATCCTCCGCCACAGCCTCATCGAGTATATCGACACCGAATTGATGAGCCTTGTGACAACCGTTGCGGTTGACGCCAAGCCGACGGCGGGCTTCCAGCGCGTCATCCAGCGCGCTGTCATCCATGTCCAGTCCTCGGGCCGCGAAGAAGTCACAGGCGCCAATATTCTGGTTGCCCTTTTCGCCGAGCGCGAAAGCTATGCCGCTTATTTCCTGCAAGAGCAGGACATGACCCGCTATGACGCGGTCAATTACATTTCGCATGGCATCGCCAAGCGGCCCGGTATGCCGGGCGCGACCTCCGAGAGCGAGCCGGATACCGAGGGCTCGGATCAAAGCGGGCAGGGTGGCGAACAGGCCAATGGCCCGAAAAAGAAGGGCGAGGCGCTCGAGGCCTATTGCGTCAATCTGAACAAAAAGGCGGGCGATGGCAAAATCGATCCGCTGATTGGCCGCGACGCCGAGGTCAAGCGCACGATCCAGGTGCTCTGCCGCCGCCAAAAGAACAATCCCTTATTGGTGGGCGAGCCGGGCGTCGGCAAAACGGCCATTGCCGAAGGTTTGGCGCTTAAAATCACGCGGGGCGAAGTGCCGGCTGTCTTGGCAGGTGCCACCGTTTTCTCGCTCGATATGGGCCTTTTGCTCGCCGGAACCCGCTATCGCGGTGATTTCGAAGAGCGCTTGAAGCAGGTCGTCAAGGAAATCGAGCAGCACCCGAATGCGGTTCTCTTCATCGATGAAATCCACACCGTCATCGGTGCGGGCGCCACCTCCGGCGGTGCGATGGATGCGTCCAACCTCCTAAAGCCCGCTTTGGCCCAAGGCACGCTGCGCTGCATCGGCTCGACGACCTATAAGGAATTCCGCCAATATTTCGAAAAAGACCGCGCTTTGCTGCGTCGGTTCCAGAAAATTGACGTGAATGAACCATCCGTTCCGGATGCGATTGAAATCCTCAAAGGCCTCAAGCCTTATTATGAGGATTTCCACGGGTTGAAATATTCGAACGACGCGATTAAAGCCGCCGTGGAGCTGTCCGCCCGCTACATCCATGACCGTAAATTGCCCGATAAAGCGATAGACGTGATCGACGAGAGCGGTGCCGCCCAAATGTTGCTCGTCGACAGCAAGCGCCGCAAAACCATTGGCGTGGCTGAAATCGAAGCCACCATCGCGACCATGGCGCGCATCCCGCCCAAGACCGTCTCGAAGGATGATTCAGAAGTTCTGAAATCGCTCGAAGAGACCTTGAAGCGCGTCGTGTATGGGCAGGACGCCGCTATTTCGGCGTTAAGCTCCGCCATTAAACTCGCCCGTGCGGGTCTGCGCGACCCCGAAAAGCCAATCGGCTCCTATCTTTTCGCCGGTCCCACGGGTGTTGGTAAAACCGAAGTGGCGCGCCAATTGGCCGCTTCCTTGGGCGTTGAAATCAAGCGCTTTGACATGTCGGAATATATGGAGCGTCACGCCGTCTCGCGGTTGATCGGCGCACCTCCCGGCTATGTCGGCTTTGATCAAGGCGGCCTTTTGACCGATGCGGTCGATCAGCACCCGCATTGCGTGCTGTTGCTCGACGAAATCGAAAAAGCCCATCCCGATCTGTTCAACATCCTCTTGCAGGTGATGGATCACGGCAAGCTGACCGATCACCACGGCAAAACCGTTGATTTCCGCAATGTGATCTTGATCATGACCACCAATGCGGGCGCGGCGGATCTGGCCAAAGCGGCCTTTGGCTTCACGCGTACCAAGCGGGAAGGCGACGACCAAGAAGCGATCAACCGTCTGTTTGCGCCGGAATTCCGCAACCGTCTCGATCAAATCATTTCCTTCTCGCAATTGCCGAAGGAAGTGGTCAGCAAAGTCGTCGACAAATTCGTCCTGCAGCTCGAAGCCCAATTGGCCGACCGCAACGTCACGATTGAATTGTCAGACGAGGCGCGGGTTTGGTTGGTTGACCATGGCTATGACGAAACCATGGGTGCCCGCCCAATGGCGCGTTTGATCCAATCCTCGATCAAGCAGCCTTTGGCCGAGGAGCTTTTGTTCGGCAAGCTCAAGACCGGTGGCGGCGTTCGCGTGGTCGTCGTCAAAGAGGAGAAGGGCGAGAAGCTCGGCTTCGAATATCTCGAAGGCCCTGTTACGCCCAAGCCCGAAAAAGCCGTTGCCGAAGCGCGCGCCAAAGCAGGCTCGGTGAAACGGGCATCGACAAAGCCTAAAGCCAAAAGCCCAATCGACAAGCCGGTGCGAACCGTGCCAAAGGTGCCGCTCTAAAAGTGAACTTTTGAGAATAGCAGCGGTTTTTGGGTAATGGGGCGGCAGCAACGCAAGCAAAGGCGAAAAGAACGGCTGCGGTATGAAGATACCGTGGCTTGGTTCGTCGTGCCTGTCGTTCTGATAGCTTTAACGTACGGTGCTATCGAGATTTCGAGGCAGTTTATAGGCACGCCCATCGGAAAAATGCTGGGGCTGGAATAGCGCTTGGGGTGCCATCGCAGGGCTGCGATTTGGCAATACTTCAGACGAAAAAATCATTTATTTTCAATGGTTTGCGCGTTTCAATAAGTGAAACCATTGTTTTATTCACCTGAACCTGATCGTTATGTATCGAATCCACTGGCCTTATTCATCCGATGAATGAATCGATGAATGTTCGAATACTTGCGCTTTACTTCGAACGGACTGATGCTTTACTTAAATCAGCGCCGCGCGAATTAACTCCGCATTTTTCTGAATAATTTCAGTAGCTTCCATCTTTCCTGTATGGGGTCTAGGTGGGATTCCGGCCATTCTCGGCATCACATGGACATGCAGGTGAAACACCGTCTGGCCCGCGGCACTCCCGTTAAACTGCATAATGCTCACCCCATCCGCATGAAAAGCCTTGGTTACAGCCTTGCCCAGTCGTTGAACAGCCGTAAAAAGCGGCGCAAATACAGCAGGATCAGCATCTAAAAGCCCAACCGAAGGCTTTTTCGGAAGAACAAGACAGTGTCCATCCACCTGCGGCATAATATCCATGAACGCCAAAACATGCTCATCTTCAAACAATGTTTCGCAAGGGATTTCGCCGCGCAAAATCTTGGCAAATATATTGTGATCATCATAGGTCATGACTATCTATCCTTAAAATCAAAGCCCGTTTTACTCGTCTTCCAACCGCTCCCCGCGCCGAAACGGCGTATGCTCCGACAGCGTGTCTTGCAGCTCCGCGATATAGTTTCGTTCTTCTTCCAAATAATTGGCAACCGCCTGTCTAAAGCTTGGATCAGCAATATAATGCGCCGAATAGGTCGTGACCGGTATATAGCCCCGCGCCAGCTTATGTTCGCCTTGCGCGCCTGCTTCGACCTTTTTTAGGCCGTTTTGGATGGCAAAATCCATAGCCTGATAGTAACAAACCTCAAAATGCAAGAAAGGATGGTTTTCAATACATCCCCAATTCCGGCCATAAAGCACGTCATCGCCAATAAAATTGATCGCTCCGGCAATGTATTGCCCCTCGCGCTTGGCCATGATCAGCAGTATTTGATCGGGCATAGTCTCTTGAATGATCGAAAAAAACGCCCGCGTCAGATAGGGACGGCCCCATTTTCGAGATCCCGTATCCATATAGAAGGTATAAAAAGCCTCCATATGTTCGGTTTTTATATCGGAACCTGTGAGCTGTTCGATCGTAATACCATTGGCCAGCGCGTCTCTACGTTCGCGCCGGATCAGTTTTCTTTTGCGCGACGATAAAGCCTCAAGAAAATCATCAAAGGTTTCATAATTCGCGTTGAACCAATGATATTGCTTGTCATTTCTTTCGAGAAATCCGGCTTCTAGAAAGATATTCTTGTCCTCTTCTGTCAAAAACGTCGCATGGGCCGAGGAAGCCCCTAAACGGGTGCAGAGTTCGGGAATAGAAGAGGCGAGCGTCCTTTTAAGATCAACCAAGTTTTCGCCCGAGCCCGTGAGCAATTTTGGCGCCGTTGCGGGAGTAAAAGGCACCGAGATTTGAAGCTTTGGATAGTATTCCCCGCCCGCCCGCGAGTAAGCATCCGCCCAGCCTTGGTCGAATACATATTCACCCATCGAATGAGATTTCAAATAGGCCGGACAAGCCGCCAAAAGATTTTCTGCTTCATCTTCGAGTAAAATATGAGCGCCTCCCCAGCCGGTTTTAGTTTTCGTGGAGCCAGATTGCTCTAATGCACTCAAAAATTCGTGTGAAATAAATGGATTTAATTTTGATTTTTGATTTATAGTACTGACGCAGTGCAGATCGTTCCATTTTTTTGGATTTATAGTTGAAAATTCGGGCTCTATTTTGATGATAAGGCTCATTTTTATTGAATAAGACTTCCTATTTTTATGAATTACGGAATGAAATTTTCAAATACAATCTGATCAGAATAATGCGCCACGCGCGCTTGGTCTTCAGGGCTCCGGATGGTCCACGTCATCAGTGGAAGTCCAGTATATTCGCGCGAGAGGCAAGGTCCCAATTCTTCGATATCCTTTTGATACCACGAGATAAAATCAGGATTATTCTCATTTAAATGGCTAAGGCCTTTTAAATACTTCTTTTTACTTTTCCCAAGAATATCCCATTCCGGATCATCATAGAAACTCTCGCCAATAAATCCCCTCGGATGGGTAGGCAAAAAATCACGGACAAGACCAACACAATATGGGTCAAAAGATTTGATCGCAACGGGTCCATCGTAAAGAGAAAGCACATCACAACACCGCTTTGTTGGCATCGGATTATCATCAAATTCGCTTTTAATCTCGCAAATCAACGGAACTTTACTGGAAAGCGTATTGAGAAATTCTTCAAGCGTTGGAATTTTTTCTTTTGAATCCTTTAAATTGAGCGCTTTAATCTCAACTAGAGTCTTATCTTTTACAGGCCCGACCCCATCCGTCAAACGCTCAAGCTCATCGTCATGAAAAACGATGATTTCACCATCTTTTGTGAGTTGCACATCACATTCAATGGTAAAATCATGCTCAATTGCCGCTAAAGCCGCGCCAATTGTGTTCTCAATGACCCCGAGGGCGCGATTATGCAGTCCCCGATGGGCAATAGGCCGCGAAATAAGCCAAGCCGGCTGAGCCATTAGCGAACCTCGAAAATAGCCTCAATTTCGACAGCAGCCCCCATCGGAAGCTCAGCAACACCGACCGTTGTCCGTGTATGCTTGCCAGCATCGCCAAGAATGGCCACCATCAGGTCGGAAGCGCCATTCATGATGGGTGGGAGGGCCGTAAAGCCCGCCTGGGCGTTGATAAAGCCACCGAGGCGGACACAGCGCTGGATCCGCTCTAAATCGCCTAGGGCGGCCTTTGCTTGGGCTAAGAGATTGATCGCACAGAACTTTGCCGCCTCGATGCCGTGATCGGTGCTGACCGAGCCACCAACCTTGCCAATATGCCGTGGATGCAGCGTGCCATTATCAAGGCAAAGTTGCCCTGAGATAAATAGGAGGTTTCCGGTGATCGCCGACGGGATATAATTGGCGACAGGAAGGGGCGGCTCGGGTAAAATTATTCCAGCCTGATGGAGACGGTCGGTGATTGTCATATCTTCTCCTCTTTTGACGTTATTTTGCACTTTTATGGGCCGCAACCAAGGAAATTGTCATTGAAAAAGGGTGATCGTTTATCTCGAACCCGATCAAATTTCCGGTGTCGCACGGTGTGGGGCCTTTTTGGGGCCTTTGGAATTCTGATGATAGGCCAAGATTTTGCCAGCGCCGAGGTCAATTTGGCCCCGCATCGGGCTGTTTATAGCCTAAATCTGATCGAAAGTTCGAATCATGGCTCGTGGGAGAGCGTGGTCGGCCGGATGGTTTATGAATTAACAGGTTCGTCCTGCGAGGGGTATCAACAACAATTCCGCCAGATGATCATCCTCTCCAATTCGGAAGGTGGCCGGCAGGTTCTTGATGATTTTTCTTCGGCAAGTGAGACGCCGGATGAAAAGAGGCTCGATTTCTTCTCAAAAAATATTGGTAAAGATGAAGTCGTGGAAACAACAAATGGAAATGCGCAACGGTTAGAGAGCGGTGTTATTGTCCATTATACCTCGCCAACCCGCGCGGAATTGCATTTACCCTCCCAGGCGAGCTTTCCAATTGCGTATACAAAATCGCTGATTACTTCGGCCTTGGCCGGTCATAAGTCGTTAGACCTTCTTCAATTCGACGGGACCGACACGACATCTTCCGCCCAAAGCACTTTTGCGATTATCGGGGCAGAAAAATCTTTAAGTACGGGTTCGGAGATTGATTTGGTCACCAAGACCTTTGGCAAACAAAGACATTGGCCGGTCACGATCGGATTTGGCTATGATAATCAGCCCACATCCGAGTATTCGATCTTCCAAGAAATTTTAGAAAACGGCGTAGCCGTCAACTTAATACTTGATTTGAAAGAATTTAAATTGAGCGGTCATCTCCAAAGCATCACCAAACTTGACGAGAAAAAGTGCAATTAAATTAAATTTTTACTGTAACCTATTCGTAAAGTAGAAAAACAAACCCAAAAGGACAGGATTACTCCTGAAATATAATGTCAAAAACCGTTCTAATCGTCGAAGATAACGATTTAAACATGAAGCTTTTCAATGATTTATTGGAAGCACATGGCTACCTCACCCTAAAGACGGCGAGCGGAACGGAAGCGCTTGAACTCGTCAAAAGTCACCGGCCCGACCTGGTTTTAATGGATATTCAGCTGCCTGAAGTGTCGGGAGAGGTCGTTATTCAATGGATTAAGGGCGAAGAAACCATCAAGCATATCCCCATTGTCGCCGTTACCGCCTTTGCAATGAAGGGTGATGAGGATCGTATTTTATCCAAAGGCTGCGAAGCCTATTTGTCCAAGCCGATTTCAATCGCAAAATTCATTGAAACAGTTAAATTCTACGCTGGCGAAGCAAGCCAATAAAAAAGCCGCTCGAAAGCGGCCTTTTAAATACAAAAACAGAAGAAACTTATTTAATCTTCGTTTCTTTGAACTCGACATGCTTCTTCGCGACCGGATCATATTTGCGCTGAGTAATCTTGTCCGTCATCGTGCGCGAATTCTTCTTTGTAACGTAGAAAAATCCAGTATCTGCAGTCGAAAGCAGCTTAACCTTAATGGTTGTTGCCTTAGCCATTTTAGATATTCCTTATAATAATCAACCAGCACAGCAATGCTGCAAAAATTCTTTCGAGCCCGAAAATTCAAGCCCTTTCGGCGCGCACCCTAGCGATCCCGAACCTTTTGTCAAGAAAAGGAAATTCGGGAGCCCTTTTTATTTTATAGCTCCTCCCGGACATAGCGTCCGCGAAATTCATGAAAATAGGGAACGGGAAGGTAATGTTTCATTCCCTGTTCTAATCTAAGGGCAATTTCATCAATAATCATGCTCGTGATCGAAGGAAGATCGAGCTTTTTGGCTTCCGATAGCGTCACCCAGACTGTTTCCGTGAGCTCACTGTCCGGTCCAACTTTCCCAGTCTCGGAATGAGCAATATTGGCAGAATCAGCAAGAAAAAACCGAGTATCAAACCGCTTATGATGCTTTTTTGGAGTAATCGCCCGGGCAATGAAGTGTAGTTGATCCAAAGACGGCCAGATTTCGCGTATTGAATAAGTTTCCCAAGGTGTCCCAACTACTTTCGGCGGCGCCCCCATACCTGTTTCTCCGAGCATTATACCTGTTTCTTCAAAGGTTTCGCGGATAGCAGCAAGGGCGATTGCACGTGCCTTCATGGAGCTCATGTGGCGCGCTTTGATGGCTAGACGATCTTCGACAATCTGATCGAGGGGGGAGGCAATATTCATTTTCCGATCAGACGGATCGACCCTGCCGCCTGGAAAGACAAATTTATCGGGCATAAAGCTGTTACTGGAATGTCGGCGGCCCATTAAAATTTTAGGCGATTTCGCCTTGAAATCCATCAAAACGAGGGTCGCTGCGTCGCGCGGCGGGGCGATTGTTTGTTTTTCTGAAAGAGCGGTCAAATTGGTTTTTCCAACGCATTGAGACTTAGTGAGTCGTTGTCTCCGACGGGATGTGAAAAGCCATGCATTTTCAAGGCCCATTGCAGGCCGACGACGGCGCCCTTGATGCGTGGAAGGAGCGCCAGCGACAAGATAAGCGTAAGTATTGGCCAAAGCATAACATGCCACAAAACAGGCCATTCCCAGTAAGTTTCGACCGTCATCATGCTGCCAACAATAATATGGCCGACGATGAACAGTACAATATAAGCCGGCAAATCATCTGCCCGCTGTGCGCTTAGATCTTCGTGACAGGTTGTGCATTCCGGTAATACTTTGAGATAATTACCAAAAATCCGTCCTTCCCCGCAATTCGGGCAACGTCCCATAAAGCCACGGCGGAGCGATCGGCCGAGGGGCCGGGGATTGTTTTCTATCATGTTAAAGTCACTCATCGTGGACGACGTCTCGCTTTTGAAGAAGAAGGAGATGTATATCCGCCTTTAACGGCGGATTTGTGACCGGTTTTACTTGGCCCTTGTTTTTTCTTACGCCCAACGCTTGAATTTTTGCTTTGTTTTCCGTCACTTAGAAGCTCGAAGCGGAGGGCGCCGGCGACAGGGGCGGCCTCTACCAGGCGGACGGAGACGGGGTCGCCTAGGCGGTAGGTTTCGCCGGTCCGGTTACCAACCAGAGCGTGTAGACTTTCCTCATAGCGGTAATAGTCCGCGCCGATGGTGGAGGCCGGAACGAAGCCGTCCGCGCCGGATTCGTGAAGCTTTACAAAGAGTCCGGAGCGGGTGACGCCCGCAATCCGGCCTTCAAAAATGTCGCCTATTTTCTCGCTTAAGTAGAAAGCTATCAAACGGTCGATGGTTTCGCGCTCGGCGGCCATGGCGCGGCGCTCGGTGACGGAAATTTCTGAAGCAATTTCAGGGAGTTGCGGGGCTAGTTGGTCGGATAATCCGTCGTCTCCGAAGGCCTCGGAACGGATCAAAGCGCGGTGTACGATAAGGTCGGCATAACGCCGAATTGGCGAGGTAAAATGGGCATATTTGCGCAAATTTAGGCCAAAATGCCCATAATTATCGACCGAATACTCCGCCTGAGCCTGGCTCCTGAGCACGATGTCGTTGATGAAGGTCTGATGCTCGGTATTAGCGTATTTTTCGAGTAATAAATTGAAGGTTTGAGGTGATACAGAGCCCGTTTGAGGTAGTCGTGAGCCAAGTTCCGATAATACAATGTTTAAATTAACGAGCTTTTCGCGCCCCGGTTCGTCATGCACGCGATAAATGAGCGGAATTCGGGCTTTTTCGAGATGCTCGGCCGCCGCGACATTGGCCAAGATCATAAAGTCCTCGATCAGCCGATGGGCCTCCAACCGAGGCGGCACGATGATCCGGTCGATGCTGCCATCCGCCTTCAACTTTAACTTGCGTTCCGGCAAATCTAACGCCAGAGGCGAACGCTCTTCGCGCTCAAGGCCCGCGACCTTCCATGCCGTCCAGAGGTCTACCAGTCCGGCAAAAGCAGGGTGGCTGCGGTCGCCTTCGTCGATGATGCGCTGCGCTTCCTCATAAGCGAGCTTGGCGGCCGAGCGCATCAGCACGCGGTGGAAGCTGTGGCTCTTTTTGCGACCATCGGCGCCCAGCACCATGCGCACGGCAAGCGCTGCCCGATCTTCATCGGGTCTGAGCGAGCAGAGATTGTTCGAGATCCGCTCGGGCAACATCGGCACCACGCGGTCGGGGAAATAGACGGAGTTGCCCCGCAGCCGCGCCTCGCGGTCCATCGCCGAGCCATCGTGCACATAGGCTGAGACATCGGCAATGGCGACGGTAACAATATGGCCGCCTTTATTTTTGGGGTCGGGATCAGGTGCCGCGTGCACCGCGTCGTCATGGTCCTTGGCGTCTGCCGGATCGATGGTCACCAGCGGAATGTGCCGCCAATCCTCGCGTCGGCCAGGGCCTGCCAAGGTTGCGGGCTTGGCGGCTTCGGATTCGGCCAAGGCGGTGGCTGGAAACTGGTTCGGGATGCCATGGGTGTGAATGGCAATCAGGCTGATGGCCTTCTCGGATTTGATCGACCCCATCCGCTCGGTGACGCGGCCTTCAACCAGACCGAGCTTGTTTTTGCGGTGAAGGGCGACGGCTACGAGATCGCCATCCTCGGCATCACCTTCTTGACCCGGCGGTACCATGATTTCGCGGCCCAAGGATTTTTTATCAACGGGCAACACGCGCCCGCCACCCATGGGGGCGGAACGGAATTGGCCAATGGCTTGCGCCTTGTGCTTTTCTAAAATCTTGACCGGCCGGCCCGAATAGCGCGGGCCCTTCTCGCCTTCGGTCGCGTCAATGCGCATCAGCACGCGATCGCCCACGCCCGGCGCGGGCTGGCCGGGGCGGGCTTTGCGGCCAAGATGCACATGGATGCGCGGCGCCTTGCCATGGGCTTCCTCGTCCCACTCGACGGGGACGGCCACGAGGTCACCATCGCGGTCGCGGCTGGTGATGTCGCACAGCGTCATGGGCGGCAGGCGGCCGGGGCGATGCAGCACCTTGCCGCGCTTTGCGACTTCGCCTTCCGCTTCTAATTCTTTGAGCAGCGCTTTCAGCGCAATCCGCGCCTCGCCCTTGATGTTAAAGGCTTTGGCAATTTCGCGCTTGCCGATTTTGGCAGGCCGCGGCTTCATTTTACCCGCGCCACCGCGCGCATAAGAGGACTCAGCCTCGCCCTTCAAATAGGCCAGAATCTCCTCGCGCGTCGGCAGGCTTGCTGCCCCTTGCATCTCATACGGGTCCTTGGCCATGGCGCTTATGTGGCATGGCGGGGGGAGGAAGGGAAGTAGACGACGGGATTGTTTTTTGCCGCAGCCTGCTTGTCCTGACCGGGGTTAGCCCGGTCATCCACGACTTTGGCGATGCGGGTTGGGTTAAGCGAAGGCGTGGATGGCCGCCACAGGGGCGGCCATGACGGTTGGGGATGTTTCCGTATTAATAGGGTCATTTTTTATTCCTTCTCCTTGAAGGAGAAGGTGTCGCCGAAGGCGACGGATGAGGTTTTAAGGGTTGCCGCTAGTCCCTCATCCCCCTGCTTCGCAGGTACCTTCTCCCGTCCGGGAGAAGGAGCAAAAACGAACATGTCCATTGCCTCAAATCCTACCCATTCCCTTAAACGGATAAACGCTAACCGTGTGCCAAATAGAAATGCTCGTTATGCGTGTATATGCGGGATCGTTTGCCATTTAAGCGTGTCGGGTTTATGCTTTCCCTAAGGTCAATTTAAGTTGGCCTCGGGGCCTCAAAAACCTCACACCCTAGAGCGGCAGGGCTCCTGTCGACATCCAACGAGCCAACTCGGCCATGCGCCGGGGTGGCGGCGTCATGTCCAAGTCGCGAGACTAAAAGCGTTGCGACCATCTCTAGGTGGTTTTTTGAGCACCCCGGCACCAGCGCGCTTCCGCGCCGGTGCCGTTTGTGTTTGGGAGCTGGCGATGGATATTGATTTGACCCAACCGATGCCGCTATCGCGCGCCGTGGAAATGGTGGCAGCCGTCTTGAATGTCGCCATGGTGCGGTTAAGGGACCACGCCACTTACGGGGAGGGCGATGAAGTACCCGTTCCGCTACCTGCGGCGCATATGTTGGTGGCGATGTTGGAGGATGCGTTGCGCGAGGCTGAGGGGTTGGTCGAGGGGATGGAGTGAGGGGGATATTATTAATCCGTCATTGCGAGCGATGAGCGAAGCAACCCAGCTGATGGGGGGTGGTGGAGTGGCATTTTTCCGCATTTGCATCACAATGTAACGATGTGCGAACCGCTATTTTGTGGCTGATCGGCTACCATCAGCTGGGTTGCTTCGCGTTCGCTCGCAATGACGATAAAAAAATGGCCGGGGGATACCCGGCCATTTTGTGTTTTAAACAGTTCGCTGATCGCTCAGCTGCAACCCGTCGTCGAGCCACACGTATCGCACTTCAAGCAGGTGCCGTTCCGCACCAGTGTGAAGTTGGCGCATTCTGGGCAGCTTTCTCCGACATAGCCCTTCATCTTGGCTTCGGCGCGCTTGTCCATGCCGCCGCCTTGCTTGGCCGATCCGGCGTTTGTGCCGGGTGCTGCGAAGGTGAGGTTGGACAAAGCGGCTTCGCCTACCGTTAGCGTTTGCGGTATCACACCCAATTGCTGCTCCAACTCGCTTTTCAGCGCATTGGCACCAATCGATTGTGGAGCCGACATCGTGGTGGTGTTGCCACCCTGCATCACGGCGAAACGATCAGCCTTCGAGCGGACAAGACCGCGCGAGACTTGGCTTGGGATGAAGCCTGCGGGTGCCTTGCTCTCGTTCTCGCCCTTGCCGAGATCATTGCCGAGTGTTTCTGGTGAAACATGGGCGAGATCGGAGCGGCCGAGATAGGAGATCGCCAATTCGCGGAAGACGTAATCGAGAACGGAGGTTGCGCTCTTGATCGCGTCATTGCCCTGCACAAAGCCCGCAGGTTCAAAGCGGGTGAAGGTGAAGGCTTCGACATATTCTTCCAACGGCACGCCATATTGGAGGCCGAGCGAGATCGCGATGGCGAAATTGTTCATCAAGCTCCGGAAGGCAGCGCCTTCTTTGTGCATGTCGATGAAGATTTCACCAATGCGGCCATCTTCATATTCGCCGGTGCGGAGATAGACCTTGTGGCCGCCGACAACGGCTTTCTGGGTATAGCCCTTGCGGCGATCTGGCAGTTTATCGCGATCGCGGATGCGCTCGATGCGCTCCACAATCCGCTCGACGATCTTTTCAGCCGTTGCTGCGGCGCGGGCCGCTGCGGGCTGGGCGATGAGGGCTTCAACCGCATCATCCATCTCTTCGTCATCATCTGAAATCAGCTGCGAGTTCAGAGGCTGCGAGAGCTTCGAGCCATCGCGATAGAGCGCGTTGGCCTTGAGCGCCAGCTTCCAGGAGAGAAGATAGGCGGATTTGCAATCCTCCACGGTTGCTTCATTCGGCATGTTGATGGTTTTGGAAATCGCACCCGAGATGAAGGGCTGGGCTGCCGCCATCATGCGGATATGGCTCTCGACCGAGAGGTAACGCTTGCCGATGCGCCCGCAAGGATTGGCGCAATCGAACACCGCGTAATGCTCCAGCTTCAAGTGAGGCGCGCCTTCCAGCGTCATCGCACCGCAGACATGGATATTGGCGGCTTCGATATCGGCCTTCGAGAAGCCCAAGAAAGGCAGGAGTTCAAACGATGGATCTTCCAGCTTCTCAGCAGGCACTTTAAGCGCACCGGTGAGGAAGCCTGCATCGAGCGTCCATTTGTTGAAGACGAATTTGATGTCGAAGGCGGAGCCTAGGCTCTTTTCGACCTTTTCAATCGTCGCGTCATCAAAACCCTTGGCGCGAAGCGTCGTGTGGTTGATGCCGGGGGCTTGAGCGAGCGAGCCGTGGCCAATCGCATAGGCTTCGATCTCGGCGATCTCGTTTTCACGATAGCCCAAAGTGCGGAGCGCTTCTGGCACCGCCTGGTTGATGATCTTGAAGTAACCGCCACCGGCGAGTTTTTTGAACTTCACGAGCGCAAAGTCAGGCTCAATGCCGGTCGTGTCGCAATCCATCACGAGGCCGATCGTGCCGGTTGGCGCAATGACGGTGGCTTGGGCGTTGCGGAAGCCGTGCTTTTCGCCGAGCGTCAATGCCTTGTCCCATGCGGCTTTGGCGTGGGTGACGAGGCGGGTATCCTTGACGGAGGCGTGATCCAGCGGAACCGGATTGACGCTCAAGCCTTCATAGCCCTGCGTTTCGCCATAAGCGGCGCGACGGTGGTTGCGGATGACGCGGAGCATGTGCTGCGCGTTGCTCTTATAGCCGGGGAAGGGGCCAAGCTCGCTAGCCATTTCGGCAGAGGTCGCATAGGACACGCCCGTCATGATCGCGGTGAGTGCACCGCAGATCGCGCGGCCTTCGTCCGAGTCATACGGAATGCCATTGGTCATCAGCAAGCCGCCAATATTGGCGTAGCCAAGACCCAGCGTGCGGTAGCGATAAGAGAGCTCAGCGATTTCCTTGGAAGGGAACTGCGCCATCAGCACCGAGACTTCGAGCACGATGGTCCAGAGACGAACAGCATGCTCGTAAGCCGCGATGTTGAACGTGCCGTCGCTATCCCGGAACTGAAGCAGGTTCAGCGAGGCGAGGTTGCACGCGGTATCGTCTAGGAACATATATTCCGAGCAGGGATTGGACGCGCGGATCGGGCCTGAGGCCGGGCAGGTGTGCCAATCATTCATCGTCGAGTTGAAGTGCAGGCCCGGATCAGCCGATGCCCATGCGGCATAGCCAATCTGCTCCCACAAATCGCGGGCCTTCAGGGTCTTATAGACCTTACCATCGGTGCGCTTGATCAGGTTCCAGTCGGAATCGCTTTCAACGGCGCGGAGGAACTCGTCTTTCAACGAGACGGAATTGTTCGAGTTCTGGCCAGCAACCGTGAGGTAGGCTTCTGAATCCCAGTCGGTGTCATAGACGGGGAAATCGATTTCCTTATAGCCCTGCTTGGCGAACTGGATGACGCGCTTGATGTAGTTATCCGGCACGGAAACACGGCGGGCGAGCTTGATTTCCTTCTTCAGAACCGGGTTCTTCTCCGGATCAAAGCAGCTGTCTTCCGGGCCATCGCAATTGATGCAGGCCTTCATGACGGCTTTGAGGTGCTTGGAGACGAGCTTGGAGCCGGTAACGAGCGCTGCAACCTTCTGCTCTTCCTTCACCTTCCAATCGATATAGGCTTCGATATCGGGATGGTCGACGTCCACCACCACCATCTTGGCCGCGCGACGCGTGGTGCCGCCCGACTTGATCGCGCCCGCTGCACGGTCGCCGATCTTGAGGAAGGACATCAGGCCCGAGGATTTGCCACCGCCAGCGAGCTTCTCGCCTTCGCCGCGCAACATCGAGAAGTTCGAGCCGGTGCCTGAGCCATACTTGAAGAGGCGGGCTTCGCGGACCCAGAGGTCCATAATGCCGCCCTCGTTGACGAGATCATCAGCGACGCCTTGGATAAAGCAGGCATGCGGCTGCGGATGCTCGTAAGACGATTTCGACTTCGTGAGCTTGCCGGTTTTGAAATCGACATAATGATGGCCCTGTGAAGGACCATCAATGCCATAGGCCCAGTGCAGGCCCGTGTTGAACCATTGTGGCGAATTCGGCGCGACCATCTGGCGGGCGAGCATATAGCGCTGCTCGTCGAAGAAGGTCTGCGCATCGTCCTCGGACTTGAAATAGCCGCCCTTCCAGCCCCAATAGGTCCAGCAACCGGCAAGGCGATCAAAAACCTGCTTAGCGCTCATCTCCGAGCCGAAACGCTCGTTCTCAGGCAGCTTGGCGAGTTTGGCTTCATCGGGCACCGAGCGCCACAGGAAGGAAGGAACGTCGTTTTCCTCAACCTTCTTCAAATGCTTCGGCACACCCGCTTTGCGGAAATATTTCTGCGCCAAAACATCGGCCGCCACCTGGCTGAACGCCTCGGGCACGTCAATGTTTTCAAGGCGAAATACGATTGAGCCGTCCGGATTGCGAATTTCGCTCGTGGCCGACTTAAAAGCTATCCCAGAATAGGGAGAAACGCCGGCTTTCGTGAAAAAACGCTCAATCCGCATGATACTACCGCCCTTAAAAAATACAGGCTACTGCCTGCGGAGCCGAAACCCGGCTCCAAGTCCGCAAAAAACTGTTTTCCGTGTCCGCCGATTCCCTCGTCACACTCAAGAGGCGAGGGTCAGCAGATCCTTATGCCGATGAATTGCTTCATCGGGTCTTAGCCCCTTTATGGGCAACGCGAACCGGTAATACCTGTTCCGCCGGCACGCCCTGATAACGGGATTTGCACTCTCGGCCTCAGCAGAACCTTCCGCGTCGGGCCACACAGTGCAATGGATTCGGACCCTAAAACTGACCCCTCATCCCGTCAAGGTCTCAATCAACAATTAGCGTCTAGATTTTGACGTATGACTATATGTTGTGGGTAAATGTAAATAATTCGTTAATAAGTG
>CANGLU010000016.1 GCA_947455025.1 Hyphomicrobiales bacterium | reverse complement strand
GGGCCGGGTGGAGACGAATAAATACCCCGGATCGCGGGTCAAATTAGCTGGAAGGCGCTCTTTTGGAACCGCTAGCGCGTAGCAAATGCGGCCATTTGCGGTATCGGAGGCGTAGACATTCCAGCTTCCAAAGGTTCCCAACTGAGTCGGCTGGGATTCGGTTGCGGCTGGTTTTGCTGGCGCCGCCTTAGCAGCTTCCGGCTTCTTAACCTGTGCAAAAGCTTCAGGCGAAAGCCCAAAAAGGCCTGCAGCCATAAGAGCGGCTGAGGCAAGGATCCGGACGTTAAGACGATAAACCATGGGCGTATCTGGCTCCGACAAATCAATTCGTAGGACAGCGCCTACCCTAAACCGAGTTCAGTTGAAACCAAAATTCTTCGTGAACCATGAAAACTCCGTTTCAAACGGTGAATTTTCGTGCCAATATTAGGACAACTGAGTGATTAATTCCGGGTATTCGCGGCGAGGTATAAGCGTTGTCGACACATCAAGAGCTCGGCGAGCTTGTGCGAGCTGTAGCCAATACCCGCGACCGGGCGGCTTTTGCACAACTTTTCGACCATTTTGGGCCGCGCTTGCACGCGTATTTGACCCGTTTGGGGTCGGATGCGGGCACGGCTGATGAAATCCTGCAAGATGTGATGACCACGCTTTGGACGAAAGCGCATCTTTTTGATCCGTCCAAGTCCTCTATAGCAACATGGCTCTATCGTATTGCCCGAAATCGCCGAATCGATACGCTAAGACGCGATCGTTTGGACTTTTTCGATCCTATGGAGGCACCCGAGATTGCCGCCGAAGATGAAGGGATCGATCGACGAATCGATATGCAGTTCCGTGAGGAGCGCATCAAGGAATCACTTGGCGCCCTGCCCGATGAACAGCTGACTTTGATTCGGATGGCCTTCTTCGATGATCTTTCCCATAGCGAGATCGCGGACAAAACGGGTCTACCGCTCGGCACGGTCAAATCAAGAATTCGCCTCGCCTTCGGCAAGCTGCGGCGTCAGCTCGAAACAAACGGCGTTATCGACGCCGGTTCTCACACATAGAGCACTAATGCGATCCATCAGCGATGGCGTTAATCGATTTAGCAAGCGCCAAATCGCGCCGCGATAGTCCTTTAACATCATGGCTCGTCAAAACAATAGTGACGGTGCGATACACGTTAGACCATTCGGGATGGTGGTCTTGTTTTTCAGCTTCCAAGGCAACGCGCGCCATAAAGCCAAAGGCCTGATTAAAGTCACGAAACACAAATTGGCGTGATATCGCGTCTCTGCCGTCCACCATGGACCAGTCTTTAAGGTCCGATGAAAGCGACTGACGTTCGCTGTCGGTTAGTCCATCGTGATTGGCCATTTATGAAGTCCTGTTATGCCGATATTCGTGCGCGCTCAGCAGGTGCCGAATGTTGAAACGGATAGATCGCCTCCGTCACATATTGCCCGCCGCCGGTCGATGATCGGGATGAGTATACATTAAACGCATCAACAACAAAGCGCATGGAAGGAACATGGCCGATGACGCTTAAAAAATTAGCCAATTCAAACGGCGATGTATCACGCAAGCGTGCAAGCGTAATGTGCGGCGTATATTTGCGCGGTTCAGGCGGCAAACCAATACGCCGCATCAACCGTTCATGCTCGCTTTGCAATTCAATCAATGCGGAACTGGGTGCAATTTTAGCAACGAGTGCGCGCGGTCGATCGCCACCGAATACGCTTATGCCTTCAATGGTCAGAGGGATCGGTGCGCGCGTGACCCGACCGAGAATCGCGTAAATATCGTGAGCTGTGCCATCATCAATATCGCCAATAAATCGCAGCGTGATGTGGTAATTATCAGGCGTTATCCACCGTGCGCCAGAAAGGCCTCCACGTATGGCGATCAGCCGCTCGGCCACTGAGTCAGGAATATCGAGACCGGTAAAGAGGCGGGGCATGGGCTCCTCCTTCAACGGCCTTAAGCCGCATCCTAGGCACGAATCATATATTGCAGTGCATCACAGAGTAGACCTTCCGACAAGGTCATCATGATGCATCCGCATTCGCTCGGCTAGGAATGCACCTCATCACGCCCGTTGCAGGGCGCGTGATTTCCACCCTTCAACAACAATCAAGGTTAAGCCACTCGCAAGAATGAGGGCTGCCCCTTCAAAGACAGCAACAGGTGGCCAATCTCCCCAAATCAAAAAGCCCCAACCGAACGACCAGATCAACGTAATATATTCGAAAGGCGCAACGGCAGAAGCCGGAGCCAAACGATATCCTTCAAACATCAGAAACTGCCCCGACGCGCCAACACCACCCAAGAGCAACACCAAGAGTAGACTATTAAAATCCGGTGTTACCCAAACAAAGGGAAGTGTTACGCCGCACACTAAAATGACGACGCCATTGCTCGCCAGCATGAGGCTGAGCGATGATTCTTTGCGGCTGATGAGACGCACCAGAATATTCGTCCAGGCCCAACAAAAGGCAGCAATGAGAACCAGAACGATCGGAATAAGATCCACAGAACCTGCTGGCGCGGCCGCAATCACGACGCCTATAAAGCCAATGATCGTTGCGGCCCAACGCACCAACCCGACCGTTTCCTTCAAGACCAAAACCGAAAGAACAACGGCAAAGATCGGTGTCGAAAAATAAATCGTTACGAGCTCCGCAAGATGCAACGAGCGCGAAGCGGTAAAATACGCCAACCATGCGATGAGAATCAGTGCCGATCGAATCAGCAACGCATTGCGGTTTGAGCTTTGCGTCAATTCGATAACGCGTCTAGGTCCCGTAATCGACAAGCATAAAATAACAATCAAGGTACTGCGTGAAAACAGCACTTCCCAAACAGGCAGCGTGGTAACGAGCCATTTGACGACGGCGTCTTGAATGGAAAAAATTGAAAATCCAGCAAGCGCATAGCCAATGCCCGCCATGGTGCGGGTATGAAGTTCTTTTGCTTCTGTGGACATTGTGTGCCTGAGGGAAGTTGTGCCTGCAGATTAGGCAATGGTGGATTGATCCGGCAAGGAAATTATCGGCCCGCTTCAACAGAGCTAGCCCGAAGGCCGCAAACCTCATATAAAGCCACAAATAATCACATTAGCCGCAAGGCCACCATGACCCGTCCGCTCGCCATCGATCGCCTCAACCACATTTTGCAAGCGCTGAACGATACGGGCTCGGTCAGTGTCGGGGCTTTGGCCGAGCGTTTTGACGTCTCCAAAGAAACCATTCGACGCGATCTTAAACTCTTGTCCGACCAAGGCCGCGTGAGCCTTGTCCATGGCGGGGCGACATCGGGAATTCCGGCCGAGCCGTCGCTTTCGCGTCGCGAGGCGGAGAATTCCGCCGGCAAAGCCGCAATCGGTCGAAAGGCGGCCAGCTTGGTTAAAGACGGGATGGTGATCCTGATCGATTCCGGCTCTACCACGCTGTTTCTGGCTGAAGCGCTGGCATCGCGTGAGCATTTGACGGTAATTACCAATAGTCTGCCGATCGGATTGACCCTTTGCCGTACCCAAGGGGTAAAGACGATCATGCTGGGCGGAGAAATTCATGCCAATGACGAGGCCAGTTTCGGGGTCGATACGCTTGAAAGCCTGAAACATTTCAATGTCGATCTCGCCTTTGTCGGTGCGGGTGGCATTTCCGACGAGGGTGATTTTACGGATTACACCCGGATTGCGGCCGAACAACGCCATTTGATGCTAAAATCCGGGCGGAAAGCCTATGTTTTGGCGGATCAAACCAAATTTGAGCGCAAAACACCCATCAAAATCATACCGAGTAGGCAGATCGCAGGGCTTATTGTCGACCACTTACCTGCGGGCTTAGCCGCGAGTCTCGCCGCCGAAAAGCGCTGGCCGATCCTGATCGCATAGGGTCGAACCCATTAGCCGATGTGTTAAAATGTGGTATTTTGTGATATATTGACTGTTTTTGTGGAATGGGTTAAGAGCGACTATCCCAATCTTTCAACCACCGTGACGAGCATGGCGGTTACAGGAGACGTTCTTATGACACGTGCTTTTCGTGGACCCGAAGGCCAAGAATCGACCCCTTATCTTCTAACCCCCGGTCCGCTGACCACGACCCCTGCAGTGAAAGAGGCCATGCTGCGCGATTGGGGCTCCTGGGATGCCGATTTGCGTAAAGTCGTTGCGGGTATCAGGGAACAATTGCTCGATATTGCCGACGCCGCAAACGGCTTTGAATGTGTCTTGCTGCAGGGATCCGGATCGTATGGCGTTGAAGCGGCGCTTGGAAATTTTGCGCCCAAAGACAAAAAAACGCTAATGCTCACCAATGGTGCCTATGGCGAACGCGCCATCAAGGCGCTCGCTTACATGAACCGCGATTTCATCAGCTATGAGACTGACGAGCTTGAAGCGCCTTCAGCCGATGAAGTTTCGGCATTGTTAAAAGCCAATCCGGATATTGGCGCGGTGTTTATGGTGCAATGTGAAACGACGAGTGGAATCGTCAACCCGATCGAGGATATCGCCGCCGTCGCACAGAAGGCCGGATGCGTGGTTATCCTCGATGCGATGTCGAGCTTCGGCGCGATGGATATATCGATGAAGCGGATGGGCATCGATGTTGTCATCTCATCCGCCAATAAATGTATCGAAGGCGTGCCCGGATTTACCTATGTAATTGCGCGACGCGATCTGCTTGAAGCCTCGCAGGGTATGTCGCATTCGCTTGCACTCGATCTCTATGAGCAATGGTCTTATATGCAGAAGAGCGGACAGTTCCGCTTTACGCCACCCACCCATACGCTGGTCGCCTTCGCGGTTGCACTCGAACAACACGCGGCTGAGGGTGGTGCCCCGGGACGTCTCGCGCGGTATAAAAAAACAGCAAAAACATTGCGCGACGGCATGCGCAAAATTGGCCTCTCGCCGCTCCTTGGCGACAATGAAACGGGTCCAATTATTCAGACCTTTGCAACACCGCGTGACAAAAATTTTGACTTCACGACATTCTACGAAGGATTGAAAAAGCGCGGCTTCATTATTTATCCGGGAAAGCTCACCAAAAAACCAAGCTTCCGGGTTGGCAATATGGGGGCGCTTAATTGGGAAGTTATGGAAATGCTTGTTGATGCAACCCAAGCGACCCTTAAAGAAATGAATGTCACCGATCTAACGCCTGCGGAATAAATAATCATGACCCCAACTTCCCTCACCATCAATGACCGTGTCTTTCAATGGCCGAAGCGCACGCTTGTTGTGATATGCCTTGATGGCTCTGAACCCGCTTACACGGATGAAGCCCGCAAGCGCGGCTTAATGCCAAACCTTGAAAAGCTCATCGCCAAAGGGGGCGAATATCGCGCCGATAGCGTGGTGCCAAGCTTTACGAACCCGAACAACCTTTCCATTGCGACCGGTCGCCCGCCGGAAGTGCATGGCATTTGCGGAAATTATCTGATCGATCCTGATACGGGTTTAGAGACGATGATGAATGATCCGAAATGGTTGCGGGCGCCGACCATCTTCGCCGAATTTCAAAAAGCGGGCGCTCGCATTTTGATGGTGACCGCTAAAGATAAGCTGCGTCTTCTGCTCTCGAAAGGCCTTGTCTATGATGGTACCGCGATCGCCTTTTCTTCGGAGAAGGCCAATCTCGCAACATTAAAGGACAATGGGATCGATAACCCATGCGCGGCTTGGGGAATGGCGCTGCCGGATGTTTATTCCGGTGACTTGTCAGAATTTGTTTTTGCGGCCGGTGTTAAATTAATTCCGCAAATGAAACCGGACTTGGTCTATCTTTCGACGACCGATTTCATTCAGCACAAATTCGGCCCGACTGAAAAGGGTGCACTCGATTTTTATGCGATGTTCGACCGCTATGTCGGTGAACTAGATGCGTTAGGCGTCACTCTCATCATCACGGCCGATCACGGCATGAATGACAAGCATACCGCCGATGGCAAGCCTGACGTGCTGTATTTGCAAGATGCACTCGACCAGCGCTTTGGCGCTGGAAAGAGTAAGGTGATTTTACCGATTACGGATCCCTATGTCGTCCATCACGGCGCGCTTGGCTCTTACGCAGCGATCTATCTATATGGCGCTGATCGTGGTGCGGTTGAAACCTATATCCGCTCGCTTGATGGCATCGACGTCGTGCTTTCGAAGGCTGAGGCTTGCGCGCGATTTGGGCTTCCTCCTGATCGCACCGGTGACCTCGTTGCCATTTCGGGCGGACCGAACAAGTCGAAAGTCATCGGTACCTCGGCTGCGGCGCATGATTTATCCGGGCTTGATGTTCCGCTTCGCTCCCATGGCGGCTTAACGGAACAGAATGTTCCTTTCTTTATCAACGGCCCGGTACATGAATTGCCGAAGGGTCTTAGAAATTTCGACGCTTTCTTTGTCGGCTGCAACTTCGCGGAGTAAATAGGATGAGCAAAATAATCAATGAAGCGATGCGGATCGGCGGCAAGAAAGTTTCGACCGATAGTGTTGTGAACGTCCACTATCCCTATACCAATGAAATCATCGGAACGGTTCCTGCAGGGCGCGCCGAACATGCGCGGGAAGCATTTAAAATTGCTGCGAATTATAAGCCCAAGCTGACGCGCTATGAACGCCAAAAGATTTTGTTTCGTACCGCTGAATTGATCAATGCACGGAAGGATAGTCTGGCGCCGTTGATTACGAGCGAGCTTGGTATTTCGTTAAAAGATTCGCTCTACGAATGTGGCCGCGCCTATGATGTATTCACCTTGGCAGGTCAGCTTGCCATTCTTGATGACGGGCAAATTTTTTCCTGTGATCTGACACCACATGGTAAGTCACGTAAAATTTACACGAAGCGCGAACCTGTACGCGCGATTTCAGCGATTACACCGTTCAACCATCCGCTCAATATGGTGTCGCATAAATTGGCCCCCGCAATTGCGACCAATAATTGCGTTGTGTGCAAACCGACCGAATTGACGCCGCTGACTGCCATCGCGCTTGCCGATATTCTCTATGAAGCGGGCCTTCCACCTGAGATGGTGCAGATGGTGACCGGCATGCCCGACGATATTGGCGATGAAATGGTCACCAACCCGGATATCTCGCTTATAACCTTCACAGGTGGTGTGAAGGTCGGAAAATTGATTGCTTCAAAAGCAGGCTATCGACGTGCCGCACTCGAACTCGGCGGCAATGATCCTCTCATCATTTGCGATGATCTTTCCGATAGCGACCTCGATAAAGCGGCAGAACTCGCCGTTCAGGGCGCGACTAAAAATTCGGGCCAGCGCTGCACAGCGGTTAAGCGCATTTTGGTTATGGAAAGCGTTGCCGACGCGTTTGTTGAAAAGGTTTTAGCGAAAGCCAAAAAAATTAAATTTGGCGATCCGATGGATCCCGACACTGATCTCGGTACCGTTGTGCACGAACAGGCTGCGGCCTTGTTTGAAAAGCGCGTGTTTATGGCCGAAGAACAGGGTGCAAAAATACTCTATCACCCCGGCCGCCAAGGCGCTTTGTTACCCCCTATTGTGGTTGATTTTGTGCCCCATGGCTCGGAACTCGTGCTGGAAGAAACATTCGGACCAATTATCCCGATAATCCGCGTACCGAACGATGTTGAAAAAGTGATCGAGATTTCAAATTCAACCGCCTTCGGCCTCTCCTCCGGTGTTTGCACCAACCGGCTTGACCGCATCACGGCCTTTATCGAGGGGCTTGATGTGGGAACGGTTAATATTTGGGAAGTGCCTGGCTACCGAATTGAGATGTCACCTTTTGGCGGCATTAAGGATTCGGGCAATGGCATTAAGGAAGGCGTGTTGGAAGCGATGAAATTCTTCACCAATGTGAAGACCTACTCGCTGCCTTGGCCGGTATAAAATAAAAAAGCCCCGGGCAGCCAACGCTCCCGGGGCTTTTTAAATGCGTGTGAATTAAAACGCTTTCAGCGTTGTGCGCATAATATCGATCATCTGGTCGATATGGGCTGTTTCCATAACGAAAGGTGGAGCAACAACGGCGGCATCGCCCGTTGTTTTGATGTGCAGGCCAGACTCAAACATCCGCTTCTGCCATTGATAGCCGCGCGCGCCTGGACCACCCATAGGGGCTACATCAACGCCACCCATCATGCCGTAACCGCGAATATCGGTAACGACGGGAAGGTCCTTCAGCGAGAACAATCCCTCAAGGAAGTAAGCCGACATTTGGGCGGCACGTTCAAAGAGGCGCTCGTCTTCGTAGATTTTCAACGTTGCGAGCGACGCCGCACAAGCAGCCGGATGGGCCGACCAAGTGTAACCATGGAAGAACTCGGTCACATTCTCGGGCGCTGCGTTCACGATCGTGTCGTGAATCTCGCGGCTAGCGGCAACGGCTGCCATAGGCTGCGCGCCATTGGTAATGGCTTTAGCCATGGTGATGAGATCCGGTTTCACATTGAAGCTATGGGTAGCGAATGAACGACCCGTACGCCCGAAGCCCGTAATAACCTCGTCAAACACCAACAAAATACCGTGTTGGGTGCACAATTCACGCAAGCGCTTCAAATAGCCTTTGGGTGGAACAAGCGTTCCGGTTGAACCGGCAATCGGTTCGACAAAGACGGCTGCGATATTCTCGCCGCCGTAATTGGCGATGATGCGGGCCAAATCTTCGGCCAAATCGGCGCCGTGTTCGCCTTCGCCTACCTGAAACTTGTTCTCAGGAATATGCGTGTGGCGCATATGGACGGCGCTTGGCAGCGCGCTACCGAAAGCGCGGCGGTTATTGACCATGCCGGAGAGCGCCACGCCACCGAAATTAACGCCGTGATACGCACGCTCGCGCGAAACAAACATTTGCCGATTACCTTGGCCGCGGATGCGGTGATAATTCAGTGCCATTTTCATCGCGGTATCGACAGCCTCGGAGCCTGAATTGACGAAAAAGATCTTGTCGAGGCCTTCCGGCATGAAAGCCGCAATTTTGGTGGAAAGCTCAAAGCTCTTATCGTGGCTGCGCAGGAAGCTTGGGGTAAAATCGAGCTCGGAGAGCTGCTTATAGACTGCTTCGGCAATCTCACGGCGGCTATGGCCGGCCGGCGTGGTGAACAGACCGGATGATCCGTCGAGTATCTTCTTGCCTTCACGATCATAATACCACACGCCCTCGGCGCGCGAGAACATCTTTGGATCCTGCTTAAAATCCCGGTTAGCCGAAAACGGCATCCAGTGATTTTCCATAGAAGGCGATGCGGATGAAGCCATAACGTTATCCTTTTCAAAGGCCGGAACTTCTGCCAGATTGGACCAGATTGGATAAATGGATCCAGAATCATAGAGCCAGAAGGTCAAATTCTCTTGGAACACGGTATCCCTCACCCCTTACGGACGGAACTGTCAATCCCATCGGGGGTGGATGAGACGGTGATATGGGATTCGCTGTTCCAGAAATTTTCGCATAGCGGCCGCTCGCTTCAGGTTCAAATTCGCCAAATGATTGTGGCTGCCATTGAAGAACGACGGCTTCCGGCAGCCGCCCGCATGCCTTCCAGCCGCGATCTTGCAGCAATCCTCGGCGTGGCGCGCAACACGGTTGTTCTGGCCTATCAGCAATTGGTCGATGAGGGATTTTTAGAATCGCGCGAGCGGAGCGGGTATTTTGTACGCAGCGCATCGCCATCCGAGCCAAGTGAGCGGGCACCACGACCAATCGCGACAGACGGGCCCAACAGCCCGCAATGGGCTAGCCGGTTCACGATGCAACCTTCGACGCGGCGTAATATTACGAAAACCAAAGAATGGTTGAGCTATCCCTATCCGTTTCTCTATGGCCAATTTGATCCGGGGTTATTTCCGACCAATGATTGGCGTGAATGCGCGCGCGGAGCCCTCAGTGTTCTTGAGATCCATAACTGGGCGCGCGATTTGGTGGATGGCGATGATCCGGAATTGATTGATCAGTTGCGGCTTCATGTTTTACCCCGCCGTGGAATATGGGCAAATCCGGATGAAATCATTGTCACCATTGGTGCCCAACAAGCCCTTTACCTGCTGGCCCGACTTTTGATGAACAAAGACTCGCGCGTCGGCGTCGAAGATCCCGGCTATCCCGATGCACGCAATATTTTTTCGATTATGACCGACCATGTTATCGGGCTACCCATTGATGAAGATGGCCTCAAGATTTCCGAAGGTCTTGATCAATGTGATTACCTCTATGTAACACCCGGCCATCAATGTCCGACTACCGTCACAATGCCTGTCGAGCGGCGCAAAAAATTGCTCGATGTTGCAGCTAAGCGCGATATTGTCATTATCGAAGATGATTATGAAACGGAGTTCTTGGCGAACGCCCGCGAAACGCCTTCGTTAAAGAGTTTCGATCAATCCGGCCGCGTGCTCTATGTCGGCAGTCTTTCCAAAGTTTTGGCCCCCGGCCTCAGGCTTGGCTATATTATTGCGCCCGCTGAAGTTGTGCGCGAATTACGCGCTTTGCGGCGTTTGATGTTGCGGCATCCGCCATCCAACAATCAAAGAGCGGCGGCGTTGTTTATGGGGCTTGGTCACTATAAGGCCCATATCCGCAGGCTTGGATCATCCCTTGGTACCCGCGCCAGTCAGTTGGATTTGGCGCTCAATAAACATTTGCCAGAATTTGAATTTTTCCTGGGGCAAGGTGTTTCAAGTTGCTGGTTGAAAGGACCGGATGATTTAAACGGGCGCGACCTTGCAAAAGCCGCTCAAAATAAGGGTGTTTTGATTGAAACAGGTGATATCTTTTTCAAGAACGATGAGCCGCCGCAGAATTTTATTCGTCTAGGATTTTCATCTATACCCGCGGAACGGATCGAGCCGGGTATTTCAGCCTTAGCCGCTGCATGGCGCGAATTAAAGGCTTAGTCCATGAAGATTATTCTCGTCCTTAATGCAGGCTCATCCAGCGTCAAATTTGCTCTGATTGGCATAGGAAAAGAAGGCGAAGAGCAGGATCTAGCACGCGGTGCGTTTGATGGTATCGGGCAAGTGTCACGGTGGAGCGTTAAACGGTTTGATGGCCTAGCTAACAAAGAAATTACGATTTCAAATGGCATGGCCTCGAACCATAAAGAGGCCGTATCGCATATTCTAACATGGATTGATCAAAATTATGGATTAGCGTCGTTGACGGCGGCGGGTCATCGCGTGGTTCATGGTGGTGCTGATTTTATCCAACCGGTTCGACTGGATGCGCAAACGATTGCAGCGCTTCGCACCCTCGTTCCACTTGCGCCTCTGCACCAGCCGCATAATTTGGCTGCTATCGACAGCTTGAACGAATTGGCGCCTGCACTGCCGCAAATGGCCTGCTTTGATACGGCCTTTCATGCGACCATTCCCGATATTGGCCGGCAATTTGCCCTGCCCCGCGCGATAACGGCATTAGGGGTGAAACGTTACGGCTTTCACGGCTTATCTTACAGCTATATTGCCAATGAATTGGCTAGACAAAATGCGGGCCTTGCCAAAGGGCGCGTGCTCGTCGCGCATCTTGGCAATGGGGCTAGCCTGTGTGCGATGCGAGGCGGGCAAAGCATTGCAACGACAATGGGTTTTTCGGCGCTGGACGGATTGATGATGGGAACCCGAACGGGATCCATTGATCCAGCTGTCATTTTTTATTTGATGCGCGATCAAAAGATGACCGCGGATGATGTCGAGGCCATGTTGTATCAGAAATCAGGCCTGCTTGGCGTTTCTGGTTTATCAAATGATATGAGAACACTGCGCGAAGCGGCAGGCAACAATCGCAGCGCCCGTGAGGCAATTGATATGTTTACCTACCGCATTGTTCGGGAAGCGGGGGCTATGATTGCTGTGATGGGCGGGATCGATGCTTTGGTCTTTACGGCCGGCATTGGCGAAAACGATCCCGAACTGCGGGCCGATGTTATAAAAGGTCTAGAATTCGCTGGCTTTTCTCTCGACGAAACGGCCAATAATGCGAAGAATAGAAAAATTAGCACCGCAATGGGGCCCGTTGCCTTGGTGGTGCCGACGAATGAAGAAGTAATGATTGCCCGGGAAACGGCGGTGCTAATCGACCGCGATCACAAGTGAGGATGAAATGACGATTAAGGATCTCAAACGTTATCCGGAAATGTCCGAGCCACAATTGCGCCCACGCTATTCCGGTGTAGCAACCTTTTTTCGTCGACCTCTGGTGGATATCGCCGATGGCGTTGATATCGGTGTGATCGGTGTGCCCTTTGACGGCGGCGTTACAAACCGCACCGGGACACGGCACGGTCCGCGCGCCGTTCGCGAGCAAACAACCCTTGTGCGTCGGGTTAATCAAGCCACGGGTATTTCGCCCTTCGATCTCGTCAATATTGCCGATTGCGGTGACGCGTTTTTTGAAGCGCCATATGAATTGATTTCCGCACATAGAGAAATCGAAGATTTTTTTGCCAAAGTGAAAGCGGCTGGCACCACTACTTTAGCGGTTGGTGGCGACCATTCTATTTCTTTGCCGATCTTGCGTGCGATTGCAAAAGATGGCCCGGTGGGCATGGTGCATATTGATGCGCATTGTGACACGGGCGATGATTATCTGGGTTCAAAATTTCATCATGGCGCGCCCTTTTCGCGTGCCGTTGAGGAGGGGCTGCTTGATCCGAAGCGCGTGATTCAAATTGGTATTCGCGGTTCAATTAATCACAAGGACATGTGGAAATTCAGCCATGATAGCGGCATGCGCGTCGTCTATATGGAAGAATTGACGGACAAAGGGTGGGCTTGGGCCGCGGAGGAAGCGCGCCGTGTTGTTGGTGATGGCAAGACCTATCTCTCTTTCGATATTGATAGTCTTGATCCTGTCTTTGCACCGGGTACAGGAACGCCGGAATCAGGCGGGCTTACAATGATTGAAGCTCAGCGGATGATCCGGTCGTTGGACGGTATCAATTTTATCGGTGGTGATCTTGTTGAAGTGTCACCGCCTTTTGACAATGGTACGATTACATCCATGAATGGTGCCAATATATTGTTCGAGATTTTATGTGTGCTGGCAACGGCACGGCAGAAACGAAAAGGTTGATGCGTGAGCGAATACGAAACCTGGCAGGTTAAAGGTCTTAGCGCGGACGCAGAAATTCTCATCGACCGATGGGGAATACCGCATTTGCGGGCAAGCAATCTCGACGATCTCTTTTTTCTGCAAGGATTCAACGCCGCGCGTGATCGGCTGTGGCAGATTGATCTATGGCGGAAGCGCGGCCTAGGATTGCTGGCCGCTGATTTTGGACCGGGCTATTTGGCACAAGACTATGCGTCGCGGCTCTTTTTATACCATGGCGATATGCAGGCTGAATGGGATTCTTATTGCCCCGATGCTGAGCAAATTTGCACCTCCTTCGTCAATGGCATTAATTGCTACCTTGAGCGAACCGAAAAGGACCACACTCTCCTTCCTCCGGAATTTACCCTTATGGGCACAAAGCCCTCACGTTGGAAAGCGGAAGATGTCGCCCGCATTAGAAGCCATGGGCTTTGTCGAAATGTTTTGTCGGAACTGTTACGCGCTCGCATTTTGACCGAGGCAGATCAGGCAACCGATGAGATAAGACGCCCGCTGGAGCCCGAACATGTTCCGGGGCACATTCCGGGTTTGGATTTAGGATCAATCCCGATCGATATTGCTACACTTTTCAAGCTCGGGATTGCAGGGGTTACGTTTTCGGAAGCCCGCCTCAACGCCAAGCTTGAAGAGGCTTGGAACTGGACAAAGATTACAGATCTTGGCGAAGTTATCGAAGAGATTTCAGCGACGGGATCCAATAATTGGGTTGTATCGGGTGAACGATCCACGACCGGCAGGCCCATTCTCGCCAATGATCCGCACCGCGCGCATGGATTGCCTGGCCTTCGCTATCTCGTACATTTAACAGCACCCGGCTTTGACGCGATTGGAGCGGGAGAGCCTGTCATCCCCGGTATTTCAATCGGTCATAATGGTACGTCGGCTTTCGGACTGACGATTTTCTATACGGATCAGGAAGACCTGTATGTGTTGGACACCGATCCCGACAACGCATTGAATTATCGCTGGCAGGGTGAATGGCGAGCGATGCGGATTGTGAACGAAACATTCCGCGTAAGAAATGCGCCGGATCAGATTTTAACACAGCATTTTTCGCATCACGGCCCCATCCTTTTACAGGATAAAGTACACAATCGGGCTTACGCCGTGCGTTCCGTATGGTTTGAGCCCGGCGCGGCGCCCTATCTAAAAAGCATAGCCTCGATGCGAACGACCACTCTCACGGACTTTCGAGAGGCGGTACGGGGATGGGGCGTGCCTTCCGTTAATCTTGTTTATGCCGATACCTCGGGAGATACCGCGTGGGCTCCAGTGGGCTTTGCGCCGATCCGCAAAAATTGGGATGGCTTATTACCGGTTCCCGGCGACGGTACCTATGAATGGCAGGGTCTTTTAGACAACGAGGCATTGCCCCGCGTCGTACGTCCGGCCAAAGGCTTCTTTGCAACCGCCAATGAAATGAATTTGCCCGACAGTTATCCGCACCCCATCGGCTATGAATGGGTGGACCGGGCACGGGCCGACCGGATCAACGAAGTCTTGAGCGGAAAACAAAAGATCTCGTTGGACGATTGCTGCGCATTACAAAATGATCCTGTCTCCATCCCGGCACGTCGATTGGCTCATTTGGCCCAACAGGCCTGCCCGGATGGCCCGGCAGTGGGGCTTTTGCAAAATTGGGGGGGAGCGCTTGAAAAAGACAGCGCCGCGGCCGCTCTAGTCGAGATTTGGTGGACCCAGTACTTGAGACCGGCATTATTATGTCAGTTAGTTCCCGATGAAAATGTTCGCCTGCTGGTTGGCGCAGGGGATATTGAATCGCTCCTCCGCGCCCTCGAGCATCCTGATCAACGGTTAGGGACCGAGCCGGTTAAGGCTCGAAACATCTTGTTGGCCGAGACGTTGAAGGATACCTTCCTCGATTGCCAAACTCGGTTGGGCGATGATCCCGCCGAGTGGCATTGGGGGGATATCCACCATGCCGCCTTTGAACATGGCATTTCATCAGTTGCCAAAGCTGCCGAAGCCTGGACGGTTGGCCCCTTTCCACACGGAGGGAGCGGATCTAGCCCGATGCATACGGGTTATCGCGCATCGGATTTTCGGACAACGCAGGGCGCATCCGTACGAATTGTGATGGATGTAGGGGATTGGGACGCCAGCCTGTGGATTAATGCACCCGGCCAATCCGGTGATCCGCGATCTCTGCATTTTGCGAATCTTGCACCCATTTGGGCAAAAGGCGATTATGTACCAATGCTTTACAGTCTAAAATCCATAAAGGAACACGTGATTAAACATATTTCACTTGTTCCAGAGCATTAAATCTAATGGAGCCAGTTAAGGCATGTTGTTTGGTTCAAATAAAAATCTGTACGACTGATTTGGACAAATTTTTACCTGATTGCAGCGAATAGTTGAGAAATATATTTTAATTATTCATGATTCTAAGACGTTTTATTCTATAATTTGTTTTTCCTGCATAATCACCAATTATAGTGTCATAATCAATGTGACATCTGATTGTCATACTTGTCTTTAATGGTATAAAAAGTCCGGGTTCTTGCTCTGGAAGGTCAAACAGAGGGCGAGAGTCGGCACATCCGCTTTATTATTTAAGTAGATGCGTTCCACAAACAGAGATGGAGAATTCACTGTGATCAAGAACACGACATCTGTAAGCCGCCGTTCATTTCTAAAGAGCACGGCAGCTCTCGGCCTCGGTGCAGTTGCTGCACCTGCGCTGGTTTCCCGCTCCGCACTCGCCTCATCGGGCGAGCTGAACTATATGGGCTGGGCCGGTTATGACTTCAAAGACGCCTTTGCTTCGTTTACGAAAGCAACCGGCATCAAGATGAACTTCACGGAACAACCTGACAACGACACGATCTTCGCTCAAGCCAAGCTCGCCATTCAGACGGGTGCCGTCGACGTGATCGAGCCTACCGTTGACCGCGTGCAGTCCTATGCCGAAAACGGCCTCGTTCAGGCTTGGGACATGAGCAAGATTAAGCTTGATCAATGGGAAGCTGGCCTCGTATCCGGACTCGCTGGCGATATGGCTACGATCGACGGCAAGCGCTTATTCCTCCCAGGCGTCTGGGGCACGGAAGCGCTCACCTTCAATACGAAGGAAGCTCCAATGGAATACGGCAAGGCTAGCCTTGCAGACCTTTGGGATGCCAAGTTCGAAGGCAAAGTCTGCGTCCGCGCCCATTCGGCACTCGCAGCACTCGGCCGCGTAATGGACGCTCAGGGCAAACTGCCTCATCCGTTCATGGAAGGCTATAAGGACGACGCCAAGATGAAGAAGATCTGGGACGTTATCTTGGCCGAAGCCATCAAGCATAAAAAGAACATCGCACAGTTCTGGAAGGGCGAAAACGAAGCGCAGGCTGGCTTCCGCACCAATGGTTGCGTTATCGGCCTGACGTGGGATTCGACCGGCTACAACATGGGCAAGGAAGGTCCTTACTCCTACATCGCTCCTAAGGAAGGCGCGTTTGCTTGGAACCAGGGCAACATGCTGATGAAGAACGCCAAGAACGTAGAACAAGCTCACGCCTTCCAAAACTGGGTGTCGTCGGCTGAAGGTTCTGCACTTTGGGCAACGGCATTCTCGGCCAATCCGGTCGGTAAGGGCGCTGGCGCGAAGTTGGATCCTGCTGTTGCGAAGTTCTACACGAACTCGTTCCCAGGCGACGCTCTTTCGAAGCTCTGGTGGTGGCCAGTTCAGACCAGCTCCTTCTTGAAGCTGCGCGCTGAATACGCCGACAAGTTCATCGCGGCATAATCCACTAAAAATTCAAACGGCGGGTTCTCGGACCCGCCGTTTTTTTGCATAAACCTAGCGCGGCATCAGAAAGAATTCGGTCTCAAAATGAGTGAAGACGTTCATTTATCTCAAATTTGCATGGATTTCGGCAGTTTTCGCGCTGTAAATAATGTTGAAGTGACGATCAAGCCCGGTGAGTTTTTCTCATTTTTAGGCCCGTCCGGCTGCGGCAAGACGACGATCCTTCGTTTGATTTCCGGCTTTATGGAGCCGACGCAAGGTGCGGTAAAAATTGGTGGCAAGGACATGAAGGGCATTCGCCCCAATGCGCGCCCCACCGCGCTTATCTTTCAAAATTTAGCGCTTTTTCCGCTAATGCCCGTTTGGGAAAATATTACATTCGGCCTTGAGGTTCGTGGCGTGTCGAAAGAAATCCGCCGCGCGAAAGCCGAAGAATTGCTTCAGCTCGTCGATTTGCATGATTCAGCCGACAAGCGCGTCAGCCAGCTTTCCGGCGGCCAAAAGCAACGTGTGGCGATTGCCCGCGCTTTAGCGGTTGAACCTAAAGTTATGTTGCTGGATGAACCACTTTCGGCGCTCGATTTGAAATTGCGCCAACATATGCGCGCCGAATTGCGGGCGATCCAAAAGCGGACGGGCGTTACCTTCATCTACATCACCCATGATCAGGGCGAAGCGCTCGCAATGTCAGACCGCGTTGGTGTGATGTCGCAGGGCGTCTTGCAGCAGGTCGCCACACCGCAGGAAATTTACAACAATCCGGTCAACGGCTTTGTTGCATCGTTCGTTGGTGAAAATAATGTGATTGCCGGCAAGGTTACCTCGGTATCTGGGGGCATGGCACAGTTTGAAACAGCCAAGGGTTCATTCCAAGCCAAGCTTGGCGCAGCCGTAGGCATGGGAGACGAGGCAAAGCTCTTTGTTAGACCCGAATTTTGCTCCCTTCGTCCAGCGAATGAAGCAAAAGTGAATTCGATTCCCGTTGAAGTTACCGAAATTGCCTTTGAGGGAAATTTTGTGAACGTGTTTGTTCGCGATCAAGCGGGCGATACGCATATGGTTCAGGTGCAGAATGATCCATCGGTTCCGCCACCTGCACCGCATACGGCCTGCCAGATGGTCTTCAATCCAGAAAGCTGCATGATCTTATCCGAAGCGGCCACCTCCCGGCACGGACACTGAGAGGTAGCGGAAGATGCAGGAACTCATTCGGCGATACGGGATTAGTTTATCAGTGATGATGGCCGCTATGACGGCCTTTTGGTTGCTCGCGCTTGTCGTAATTCCAAATCTTGTGCTCTTTAAGTTCTCGTTTCGGCTCTATCTTCCCGTCGATCAATTGGGCGGACCGAATGATGTGTATACGCTAAAAAACTACGTCACGTTTTTTAACAGCCCTATTCACATCAACGTCTTTTTCTTGACGA
Source organism: Hyphomicrobiales bacterium (assembly GCA_947455025.1). GTDB lineage: Bacteria > Pseudomonadota > Alphaproteobacteria > Rhizobiales > Beijerinckiaceae > CAIUPE01. The sequence continues at coordinate 32,034 of CANGLU010000016.1, read as the reverse complement.
TTTTGTACAGCAGCTTGGTGACGATTATCTGCCTCGCCATTACCTACCCCCTCGCCTATATTTTGGCGAAGGTTTTAAAGCCAACGGATACGGCGACGTTTTTTCTCGTCTTGCTTATTCCTTTGTGGGTCAGTGAAATTTTGCGTTCTTTTGCATGGTTTATTATTTTGTCGATGCAAGGTCCGCTAAACGCCATTCTCACGGGCATCGGTCTGATTGATAAGCCTATCCGCTGGATATCAGGCTTCCAATCGGTCGTGATCGGTCTGGTTTATGCCTATATCCTCTTCATGTTGTTCCCCATTTACAACGCGATCCAAGCGCTCGATACAAACCAAATCGAGGCATCGCAGGATCTTGGCGCATCAACATGGCGTACGCATTGGCGGGTTGTTATACCGCATGCGAAACCCGGTATCGCATCAGGCTGCGTGATGGTCTTCATGCTTTGCGCTGGATCGGTTGTCGTGCCGACAACCCTCGCATCGACCAATTCACGCTGGTTTACCGAAATCATTCAGCAATGGATGTTTGAAGGGCTGGATTGGAATGTTGGTTCAGCCTATGCATTCTTATTGTTAGCGCTGTGCATTCTGTTCGTTAGCCTCGTCATGCGCGTCCTTAATGTGCGCCTCGTCGATATAGCAAAGTAAGGGGCCGATGATGAATTCCCAAACCTTCGCTAAAATCACCATGCGGGTCTACCTCGCTTTATTCCTCGCCTATATGTTGCTGCCTTTGGCAATCATGGGTGGCGCAGGCCTTAACAATACGCGGTTCCCATCCGTTTATCCGTGGGTTGGTATAACCGATCGCTGGTTCATCGATTTGTGGAATGACCAACGGATGTGGGGTTCCGTTCGGAACACAACATGGGTTGCCCTGGCCGTGGTCTTCATCTCCGTTCCGATTGGAACGGCGGCCGCCATTTTGTTGAACAGCGTCAAACCGAAAGTGCGTTCCTTCCTCTATGGCTTCATGGTGGCACCTATTTTAACACCGGGCGCCGTTATCGGCATTTCGACTTTGCTGTTCTGGAATAGCTTTGGCGTATCGGCGGGTCTCTATCTGTCCGTGTTAGGTCAGGTTTCCTTCGTGGCCGCTTACGTCATGCTGCTCGTGCTCGCACGTCTGCAAAGCTTTGATCCTGGCCTCGAAGAAGCGGCTCTTGATCTGGGTGCAAGCCATGGTCAAGTCATTCGCCGCATCCTCGTGCCGCATCTTTATCCGGCTATTGGCGCTGGCGCGATCATCGCGTTTTTCCAATCGGTTGAAAACTTTAACGTCACATTGTTTACGCGTGGAAATTCCGACACGCTGACCGTTTATGTCGGCTCGAAAATTCGCTCAGGTATCACGCCAACGATCAATGCATTGGCGCTATTGCTGATCGTCGTGACCGTCATTTGCGCGGTCACCTACGAAGTGTTGCGGCGTAGAGCTGAAAAGCGTGCTGCTGCGCTGGTCGTAGCGGAAGATTAAAAAACGGCGCTTTCAACGATTAGGTTGAAAGCGCCATTTAAAACCGTTCAATTTAGTTCTCTTGCAATCCCATTAAGGGCATGGATTGCAGTAGGTATGATGGATGGCATTAATTTTCGCCTCCAGCTCCGGTGTCATCTCAATCTTAACCGAAGCGATGGCAATTTTAAGCTGCTCCATTGTTGTGGCACCAATGATATTGGCACCTAAAAATGGCCTTGAATTGACAAAGGCTTGCGCCAAATCTTCAGGGCGCATGCCCGCTTCCTTCGCCAAGGCGACATAGGCCTTAATGGCAAGCTCGGCATTCGGCGTCTGATAGCGCTGACCGCGATTAAAGAGGGTCGTGCGTGCGCCCGCCGGACGGGCTCCATCTAAATATTTTCCCGTGAGATACCCTTGGGCAAGCGGCGAAAACGCCAAGAGGCCGATTTCCTCCCGCATCGAGACTTCACCCAATGCCGTCTCATAGGTACGGTTCAGTAAATTATAGGCATTTTGAATGCTCGCCATTCGCGGCAAGCCGTGCTTCTCGGAAAGCGCGAGATAGGTCATGGTGCCCCAAGCGCTTTCATTTGATAATCCAACGTGACGGACTTTGCCTTCTTTGACGAAGGTGCCGAGCGTTTCGAGGATCTCAAGCATCGAATTTTCTTGGCCTTGATAGGCCTCAAGTTTGAAAGCGGTTGGATTGGAACCCCACGGCATGGGGCGGTCCGGCCAATGCAATTGATAGAGATCGATGTAATCGGTTTGAAGGCGACGAAGGCTGTTTTCAATCGCTTCGCGCATTTGGGCAGGGGTCTGTTCGACGTTGGAGCCATCCTTGCGAAGCCAGTTCATGGCACCCCGCCCCGCTACTTTGGAAGCCAGAATGACTTTGTCGCGGTTGCCGCGTGCCTTGAACCAATGGCCAATCATCGTCTCGGTCCGGCCTTGGGTTTCAGCCTTAGGCGGAATCGCATACATCTCGGCAGTATCAAAAAAATTCACGCCTTGGGTAAGCGCATAATCCATCTGCTCGAAAGCCTCAGCCTCGGTGTTCTGTTCCCCCCACGTCATTGTACCCAGACAAATGGTTGATACATCAAGGCCTGTACGGCCGAGCTTGCGATACAGCATAAACTTATTTCCCCACAGGCTATGGAACTGGATGAATGCGCGCTAGCTATCGGCGCAGCGTGACACTGGCATGTCAGAGATTATGGAAGCTTGGCAAGGAAATCTTCCATCATCGGTAGGGTTAGACCGACAATTTTTTGAACCCCTGCGGCATTCGGATGCAATCCATCCTGAAGGGAAAAGTCCGGATGGCCGGCGACACCCTCCAAAAAGAAACCATATAGCGGTAGATTAAATTCATGGGCCATGTCGGGATAGATTGAATCGAATGCGCCCACATAGTCCGGCCCAAAATTGGTTTGCGCCTTCATTCCCATCAACAGGACGGGAATTTTCCGGGCTTGGAGGCGGGTTAAAATCTCGCGCAAATTATTCCTTGGAATGGTCGGATCGAGGCCGCGCAACATGTCATTGGCACCAAGTTCCAAAATAATCCCAGACACGCCATCGGGAATCGTCCAATCCAATCGCGCTAGTCCATCGGCTGTTGTATCACCGGATACGCCACCATTGATCACCACGACGTCATGGCCTCGCGCTTTTAATTCGCGCTCCAAAACAGCTGGGAAGCCTTGATCTTGCGGCAACAAATAACCGGCCGTGAGACTGTCACCAAAGGCTACCAGCGTTAAGGGTTTGGCATATGCGGCCATGTGGTGCCCAAACATAAAAACGATAAGAAAGCCCATCGCGACACTTCGTCTAGCCTCGCGCATGTGAGGAATAATAGCCAAAGCGACTCGGGATACATATGTAAGCATGATCACTACAAGATCGGGGTTCTCAACAGAATGGTCAAGGCAATCGAAATCAGGGATTTACATGTAACGCTTGGCCGTGAGGCATCAAGGGTCCATGTCCTTAACGGAATAACCCTATCCGTTGCTGCTGGCGAAGCTGTTGGTTTGGTTGGCGCGTCGGGTTCGGGTAAATCGACGTTGTTGATGGTCATGGCCGGGCTGGAACAGGCCGAAAGGGGCCAAGTTCTGGTAGCCGGCGAAGATTTCACCAGCATGGATGAGGATTCGCTCGCGCGTTTTCGCGGCAAACATATTGGGATTGTTTTTCAATCCTTCCACCTTATCCCGACCATGACGGCCTTAGAGAATGTCGCCGTCCCGTTAGAGCTCGCCGATCATTCCGATCCGTTTGGCCGAGCCGAGCAAGAATTAAAGGCCGTTGGACTGTCGCACCGGTTACATCACTTTCCAGCTGAATTATCCGGCGGTGAGCAACAACGCGTCGCCCTTGCTCGAGCTATGGCGCCCGATCCAACCCTTCTCTTCGCCGACGAGCCAACAGGCAATCTCGACGAAGCGAATGGATTGGCGATCGTCGATCTCCTTTTTGCATTAAAGCGGGAACGACAGACGACCTTGGTGCTTGTGACGCACGATAGTGGATTGGCCGCGCGTTGCGACAGGACTATTCGATTGCGTTCTGGGCATATCGACGCATGACCCGATTTTCATTCGTCTCTTTTCGGTTAGCCTTCCGAAATTTACGCCAGGGGCTTCGTGGCTTTGGAATTTTTCTGGCTTGTATCGCCTTAGGCGTGACCACGATTGTGGGCATTGAATCGCTCTCACGTTCATTGGCGGATGGCCTTGCAGCCGAAGGCCGAACCATCCTTGGTGCCGATATTTCACTGTCGCGCATGCATCGCCCTGCAACAGATGCCGAACAAGCGATTTTCTCTCACATTGGCCAAGTGAGCGAAATTGCGAGCCTGCGTGGCATGGCGGCTTCTGATCAAGGGGCAGCGCTTGTTGACATCAAAGCCGTCGATGAAACCTATCCTTCCATTGGCGCTATCGAACTCGACCCTCCACAGTCGGTCAACGCTGCACTATCCTTTCAGGATGGGGCCTTTGGAGCCTTTGCCGACCTCGCTCTTTTTTCTCGTTTGGATCTAAAACCCGGAAGCACCATTAAGCTTGGCGATGCAAAAATCCGTCTTTCGGCTATTCTTGTTTCTGAACCCGATCGCATCGGCAGCGGCTTAACGTTTGGGCCTCGTTTGGTCTTGTCGCCTGCCGCATTGACCGCCTCGGGACTTGTGCAACCAGGAAGTCTTGTTCGCTATACCTACCGTCTTCTCGTTCATGATGGCCAGAACGACGATATGGCCATCCGTGACAAAGTTGCATTGCTCACACATACACTTTCGGACAGTGGCTTTGAAATTAGAAGCCGTTTGAATGCCTCACCCCAATTGAGCAAGAATATTGAACGCTTCACACAGTTTCTGACCTTTGTTGGACTAACTGCGCTTATTGTCGGCGGAACGGGCGTTGCGAATGCCGTCAGCGCCTATTTAGATCGTCGTCGAAACAGTATGGCGATATTGAAAGCGCTTGGTGCCAGCGGAACGACCGTGTTTACAATCGCTTTCATTGAAATCATCGGACTAGCCATCGTTGGGATTGTCATCGGGCTTATCATCGGCGCTGCCTTGCCCTTTGTGGTTACCTATTTAGCTGCACCGCTCCTACCCTTTCCGCTTGAACCGAAGCTCTATGGTGGCAGGCTCTTTATCGGTGCGCTTTATGGAATTCTAACAGCAATTACCTTTTCGCTAGGACCGCTAGGTCGTGTGCACGATATTCCGGTCGCGGCACTTTTTCGGGATGCGGTAGCAGACGACAAATCTTGGCCGCGATTGCGATATCTCTTAGGGGCTATCGCCGCAGCTATGGCGCTTTCGAGTGCCGTTATCTTTTTTTCGTTTGATCGATTTCTCGCATCAATGGGCGTTGTAGGTACTCTTATTGCCTTTGTTGTCTTACGACTTGTCGCCTCCGTTATTATGGCGCTGGCCAAGCGACTGCCCCGTCCTAAAAAAACAGAGTTTAGATTGGCATTGAGCAATATTTATCGACCTGGCGCGCTTACCCCTTCGCTTGTTTTGTCACTGGGCCTTGGCGTGACTCTATTGGTCGCAATTAGCTTGATCGACGCCAATATCAGCCGGCAACTGACCAAAAGCCTACCCGAGCGCGCGCCGAGCTTTTTCTTTGTCGATATTCCCGGGCGCGATCTCGAACGATTTGATCAATTCCTTCACAGTGCAGCGGGCGATGCAACCATCGTGCATGTACCCATGCTCCGCGGCAGAATAACCGAACTCAAAGGCGTAAAAGCCGAAAATGCAAAATCCTCGGAGGATGCGAGCTGGGTATTGGAGGGCGACCGCGGCATAACTTTTTCTGACCGTGTTCCGGATGGATCAACCCTTGTCGCGGGAGATTGGTGGTCGGCAGACTATAAAGGACCGCCTCTCGTCTCACTCGAAGCGGATATTGCTAAAGGGCTTGGCTTACATCTGGGTGACGAGATCAGCGTGAATGTGCTCGGACGGACGATGACGGCAACCATCGCCAATTTAAGGCGCGTGGACTGGCAATCCATGGGTATTAATTTCGTGATGGTTTTTTCACCGAATACGTTTTCGGGCGCACCTGCTTCCTACTTGGCAACGCTCACCTCAAAAGGGGCCAGCGACGCGAAAAACGAAGCATCGCTTCTCAACCAATCCGCCAAGGCTTTTCCGGCAGTGAGCGCCATTCGGGTTAAAGAGGCACTGGATGCGATCAATGAATTGGTGGCCAAACTCGTACTGGGCATAAGAGGAGCCAGTGCGATAACCGTTGTAGCGGGCATTCTGGTGCTTGCCGGCGCCTTAGGTGCGGGCCAACGCAATCGAATTCGCGATGCGGTAATTCTCAAAACCCTTGGCGCGACCAGAAACCGCCTATTACTCTCTTATTGCATGGAATATGGAATTATAGGATTTGCGGCGGCTCTGTTTGGCCTATTGGCAGGTACCGGTGCAGCATTCGCGGTTGTTGTTTTCGCGATGAAATCGGGGTTCGTCTTTGCATCGCTCCCAGCTATCGGGACAATGGTTCTGGCCACGGCAGCCACCGTGCTCATCGGGCTTATCGGAACGTGGCGGGTTTTGGACGAAAAGCCCTCCGCGCATCTCAAAGGCCAATAAATTGAACACGAAAGACCTTTTTCAGAGTGCTCTTGTTTTTGCCATGATCTGACCTCATATTCTTAATGTTCCGCGGGTAATGCCCCGTCGGAAGATGACTCCGTTTCCAAAAGGGAAAGAAAATGTCTAATTTTGATCGCAACGCGACCGTCTGGGGCCCAACTGGTGCCCGTATTGGCTCGGCGGAATACGATCTGGGCCTAAGGTCCTATATGCTTGGTATTTATAACCACATGACGCTGGCGCTCGGTATTTCGGCGCTGGTTGCATGGGGCACGTTTATGGCGGCTGTAACATCAGAGCCGACGGCTTATCGCATCGCATCAGAGATGTATCTCACCGATCTCGGTGCTGCGATCTATCTTTCGCCGCTCAAATGGATCGTCATGTTGGCCCCACTCGGCTTTGTCATGTTTATGTCGTTTAGCATGAACCGCTCTTATCAGACGCTGCTAACGACGTTCTGGGCGTTTGCTGCAGTGATGGGTATCTCGCTTTCAACCGTGTTTCTTGTCTTCAAGATCGGTAGCGTGGTGCAGGTCCTGTTTATGACGGCGGCCACCTTCGGAGCCTTGTCGCTTTATGGCTACACAACGCGCCGTAGCCTTTCGGCGATGGGTACATTTATGATGATGGGCCTGTTCGGCATCATTATCGCGAGCGTGGTAAACATTTTCGTTCAGAGTTCGGCTTTGCAATTTGGTCTGAACGTCTTAGGTATCTTGGTTTTTGCAGGCCTGACGGCTTGGGATACCCAGCGCTTGAAGGATCAATATGACGAAGTCGTCGGTGACGCAGAGCTCGTTGGTAAAGTATCGGTCATGGGCGCTTTGACGCTCTATCTCGACTTTATCAATATGTTCCAGTTGTTGCTGCAGCTGTTTGGTCAACGCAATAACGACTAATCGAACGATAATGCGAATAAGAAAAGCCCCGGTGAGAGCCGGGGCTTTTTCATTTAAACGACCAATCGAACCGGCTTTTCCAACACGGCCAAGACACGAGCGAGTTCATGTCCGCGCTTTAAGATTTGACCGGCGGCAGAAACGACCGAATAAGCCCCCTGCTTGCGGGCAAATTTTGGATTTTTTTCGATTCTGTATAGCGGGTATTCCGTCGAGCGGCGAAAGACGGAGAAGACCGCACGGTCTTTCAAAAAATCCATCGCATAATCACGCCACTCACCATCAGCGACTTTGCGTCCATAAAGACCGAGCAAGGCGTTAAGTTCAAATCGATCAAAAGTAATCTGGGGTGCCAAAGCAGCAGGATTGGGCAAAGGCTGGGCGGGTGCTGACGCCCTATTGTCGTGGCGCAATGGAACGATCGTGGCAGGTGCACTATTTTCCTGACTATCTGTCACCGAACGTCCTCCAATTCACCTTCATTCGACTAACCGGTAGAAATTCGACCATAAAAATACAGCCTAAGTCAAATGTCATGATTTTGCCGCAGACTCGTCGTTTAATCGCCCTAGTAAACATAGATGGTGATTCTCGACGCCGATGGCTTTGCGCCACCGACACGACTGCCCCCCAGCTGTAAGGGGCGCATCGAAGGGCTATCGGCTCGTCCCTGATTGTTTTCCCCGACTAGGCCTGGTGCGTACGCATCAGGCCTTTTTTCTAATCAAGGCCCGCTGTCGCGAGAGCCGAGCTTTGCTGCATGGTTACGCGATCAACCGAAAAGCCTTCAATCGCCTCATTAAACAAACGATAAAAATTCAACTCGGCATTCAGGTGCAAAAAGACGCCTCCGAGACCAATCGCAGCGCGATCCATAAAGACGAACTCACGCGGTACGGTTACCGGTCCCTTTTCTTTTAATGCCTGATGCACGGTGAAGGCTTCTTTGCGGCCATATTCGCCAGGAGCTACACCGTCGGCAACCGTGCGTTTCCTATCATCCAAAAGGGGACCATAAATAAACCGCGCCCAAAGATTGAGGATCTCAATTAAATCCTTGTGTAATCCCTTAAAGCCCCATGTCTCATAGGCGTGAACAATCCGCGCCTGATCATCCTCTAAAAGTCCGCGATAGAGATCTACAACGCCGCCGACAAAGGAAGGAGGGAAAATACGGATGCAGCCATAATCCAAGAGGTTAATTCCGCCTGCTACGCCATCCCGCTCAAACACCGTGTAATTGCCAAGATGCGGATCACCGTGAATGACACCGTGATGGCTGAAAGGAAGCCACCAAGCCTTAAACATCGCCGTTGCTAGCAAATTGCGCGTTTCAGCATCAGACTGTTTAAACGATAAAAGCGGCTTACCTTCGAGCCATTGCATCGATAGCAATCGGCCGGTTGAAAGCTCGGGATGAATGCGTGGTACGTTTACGAGTGGCTCATTCGCAAGAATAGAATGATAAAGCCCGGCGTGTTTGGCTTCACGGGTATAATCAAGCTCTTCACGAATCCGCGCGGCTATTTCCTTGGCGATTTCGCGCGTATCAACCGATGCATCAAATTGCCGATGCAGCCCAAACAAAATATCGAGCTGGCTGAGATCGGCTTCAACGGCTGACGCCATATCCGGATATTGCAACTTAACGGCAAGGCGTTGACTATCCACCGTGGTCGCACGATGCACTTGGCCAAGTGATGCGGCTGCAGTAGGATGAAGATCAAATTCGGCAAAACGCGAACGCCAATCAGCTCCCAACTCCGCCATCATTCGCCGCTTCACAAAGGCCGCGCCCATGGGTGGCGCATTGCTTTGAAGCGTGGCTAATTCCGTCGCATATTCCGGCGGCAACGCATCGGGAATGGTTGCCATCAACTGGGCAACTTTCATCAACGGACCCTTAAGGCCACCAAGCGCTTCGGTTAACGCCAAAGCATTGCCACGGTCAGCTACATTGGTCCCAAAAAGACGACCGCCTGCAATTCGGGCGGCCACGCCGCCCAAACCTGCGCCAACGCGCGCATAACGGGACAGGCGCGCTGAAATGCGATTGCGTTCGGCATCTTGATAAGGGCCGTTCATTGGTTTTTTCCTAGGATGCTAACGGGATAATTACGCATGAAGGCATACGATAGATCCATCGTCCGCCCATCAGCTATTGCGGCCAATTGTCCCTAAGCGTGCAGGATGAGCTCTGCATTGGCCAAAACCGACCAATGACTCCTCATTCCATTCCTTCAAGCTCCACAATCATCCGCTCGATCAAGGACAGACCGACTTGCCAGAAGGCGGGATCGCGGGCGTCGAGGCCAAAGGGTTGCAAAAGCTCGGAATGATGCTTTGTGCCGCCCGCTGAGAGCATCGCAAAATAACGCTCGGCAAAGCCTTCAGAAGCACCCTCATAAACCGCATAGAGCGAATTCACGAGGCAATCGCCAAAGGCATAGGCATAGACATAGAAGGGCGAATGAATGAAATGCGGAATATAGGTCCAGAAGGTCTCATACCCCTCGCCGAGCTTGATCGCGGAGCCTAAGCTCTCGCGTTGAACGTTGAGCCAAATCTCACAGATTTGTTCAGCCGTCAGCTCACCCTTTCGGCGTTCGAGATGAATATCCCGCTCGAAACTATAAAAGGCGATCTGACGAACAACGGTGTTGATCATATCCTCGACTTTTGAGGCGAGCATGGCTTTGCGCTGGGCCGGGTCGGTAATCCGGTCCAAGAGGCGGCGGAACGTTAACATCTCGCCAAACACCGATGCCGTTTCGGCAAGTGTTAAAGGCGTGGGAGCCATAAGCGATCCATTTGGCGCTGCCAGAACTTGATGGACGCCGTGGCCGAGCTCGTGGGCGAGCGTCATCACATCGCGGGGCTTACCGAGATAGTTTACCAGCACATAGGGATGCGATGATGGAACAGTCGGGTGCGCGAATGCACCCGGCGCTTTGCCGGGACGAACGGGGGCATCGATCCATTGCTTATCAAAAAAATCTTTGGCAATCGCAGCCATACGGGGTGAGAAATCACCATAGGCGTCCAATACGGTGTCGCGTGCCTCGGCCCATGGAATGATTTTTTGATCGACCTTTGGCAAGGGAGCGTTACGGTCCCAATGGTTGAGTTGCTCAACGCCGAACCATTTAGCTTTCAACCGATAATAGCGGTGCGACAGCCTTGGATAAGCCGTGCGAACAGCACTCACTAACGCATCAACGACTTCGCGCTCCACCCGATTGGACAGATGGCGACTGTCGGCCACGTCCGAAAATCCGCGCCAACGATCGGAAATTTCCTTATCTTTGGCCAACGTATTGGTGATGAGTGTGAAGGTGCGCAGATTTTCTTTGAACGTAGCCGCAAGCGAGTCCGAAGCTTTATGGCGAACGTCACCATCAGGGTCTTGGAATTTATCCAATACGGTTTCGAGCGTTAACTCTTCGCCATCATAGCTAAACCGCAAGTCCGACATGGTTTCATCAAATAAGCGATTCCACGCGCCTGAAGCGGTAACGGATTTTTCGAGAAAGACCTGCTCTAGCCGATCCTCAAGTTGAAAAGGCTTTTCCATCCGAATATCGGCAAGCCATGGCTTATAGTGGGCCAACGGAGCTGTAGCAGCAGCGGCATCCAAGATGGCATCATCAATGCGGTTTAATTCGAGGGTGAAGAAAAGCAGGTCAGAACTGATCTTGGTCGCGCGATCCTGCGTGTCGCCATAAAATTTTGATCGGCGGGCATCGCTGGTATCGCCTGCGTAAACAAGGCCTGCATAGGACAAAATACGTCCGAGCCGATCGTCGATGGCCTCATAAGTCGCTATACACTTCGTTAACTGTTGTGATGCATCGGCCGCCCGGGCCATTGCATTGAGCTTGCCTTTATATTGGTCAGAAAACGATTTTGATTCGGACTCGACCCGCACAAAGTCGGCTTCAAACTCGGGCGCGTCCATCCCGCTGTATAAATCGGCGAGATTCCATTCAGGCAGCGGCCCCAGTTCCAAATCCTTAGACGTAGACGCGACTGATGTCGCATTTGCCCAGAGCATTGGCGATTTTTGTGCGGCAGAAGACTTGATATTCATAACAGTTCCATTGGCTTTCAAAGGCGGTGAGCGGACCCACAGATCAGATTTAATTGTCTACATATTGGCCTCTTCCCTCCAGTGATCAATGGTAAAGAGAAAAAACTTCTATTTTTCTTGCTACGTTAAAGCTGCTTTTACCAAATCAACGCAAAATCAAATCGATTCGGGACGATCCGTCCCCGTTTGGACGGTTTGAATGCTGAGTACAGTTCTTGTTGTTGACGATGATCCGATCCATCGCGCTTTGCTGGAGCGGATTGTCACGCGGTTAGGCTATGAAGTGCGCCTAGCCGTCAGTGGCGAAGACGCGCTCACTCTCCTTGCTGGTTCCGAGGCTTCGGGCATCGATGCCGTTCTTCTCGATCTGGTCATGCCAGACCTTGACGGGTTGGGCGTGCTGCATCGGCTTAGGTCGATTGGATCGATGATCCCAGTCATTACCATGGTCACTTCGGCGGGAGTTGATGGCGTGATGGGCGCTATTTCAGCTGGCGCCACCGATTTTGTAATCAAGCCGGTCGGTCCAGAGCGCCTTCAAGTGTCTCTCATGAATGCGCTACGATTCAAATCGCTCACGGCGGAGATTGAAAGCGAACATCATCTTTCCTCGGAATTTTTGACCCTTGACCAACTAACCAATGTCGATCCGGCCATCGCGCGGCTAACGATTAACAGTGGCAAAGCGTTAAAAGGCGATTGGCCTGTGCTGATCGAGGGCGAGGATGGCGTGGGCAAAAAGCAATTTGCACGCGCGATCCACGGATCATCTCCGCGTAGTAAAAAATTATTCGTGAGTCTTGATTGCTCAGCGCTACCACCGACCGAGAGTATTGCGCGTCTTGAAGCTGCCCTCACACGGGTAAAATCAGGAACGCTTTATTTATCATCGATAAACGCGTTGGATCTAGCAGCCCAATCTATGCTGGTCAAAACTATCATGCTGGCCGATCCTTCGTCCAAATCACCCCGATTGATTGCGAGCAGTCGAACAAGTCTCATTGATCTTGCCCGGTCTGGCGTATTTCGCGAAGATCTGTTTTACCGCTTAACAGTAACCCCGCTACGAATTCCTCCTCTCCGCGAAAGACCATTCGATCTTGCGATATTGGCGGAACGCATGGCTCTTCGGTTCGCGTCTGAAAGCGGGAAGAATATCCGCGGACTGACGCATGGCGCTGTTGAGTACCTGATGAAACAAACTTGGCCGGGTAATCATCCAGAATTTGAAGCAACGCTGCGGCTTGCTGTGCAACGTGCTTCGACGCCATGGCTAACGGACGCGGATTTCGATGGTGAAATAGCCTTTGAAAAGACACCGTCGATCCAAGATTTTAAAAATGAAACTTTAGCGCTTTTTGATTCAACCGGAGCACTTCGGCCCTTTGCCGAGATTGAAAGTGAAATCTTTGAAATGGCACAACGCCATTGTGGCGGCTCATTGGGTAAAGCAGCAAAAGCACTTGGGTTAGGTCGCTCAACGCTCTATCGAAAATTCCAAGAAAAAGACCTTGCTGGTCAATCGCAAAAAATTGAAATGTTGGGAGACGCAGCGTGAAGCGGCTATTATGCACCCTTGCCCTTCTTTCCTTCGTGCAAGCTCCAGCCTATGCCGCTGATCCGCTTGATAACGAAAATAATAGTCTGCCTTCGATTAGCGCCATTACCGATGTCATGCCTCGGCTGACATCGGCTGAAATAGCTTTGGCGATTGGAAAGATCCTTCCAGCGACGGCAAACATGCCGCATATGGCTCATTTACAAAAGCATGAGTGGGAAACCCTTGTTGCGTTTTATCAGGCACGAGACAATGCCCCGATTTGGCTCGGTAGCGAAGGCGTACAAGCCCGCACAGCCTCGCTTACCGACCGTTTGGCAAGAGCCGACGAAGACGGATTGAATCCATCGGATTATCCGCTGCCCAAAATTTCAAGCGATGCCGAAACGGCTATTTCGCGCGCTGAAGCTGAGATCATGATATCGGCATCAGCGATTGCCTATGCACGCGATGCACGTGGCGCCCGCATTGATCTTGCCCGCCTATCAAAACTCATCACGCCTAAATTAGATTTGCCTGGCTCTCCGTCGGTTCTCGCAAACTTAATTGGCTCGGCTAATCCAGGCGATGCCCTGTTGGCTTATAATCCTCCTCAACCGGGCTATCGCCTCCTCCGGGATAAATTAGCGACACTGCATGAAATGACCGCCAGTATTGGTGAGATGTCCGCTCATCCCATCCTGCAAGCATCAAAAAAGCCTTTAAAGACAAGCACAGCGATGGTTGCGCAGGACCCGGTTACCCCGTTCGATTTAATTGCCAATATGGAACGTTGGCGTTGGGTAGAGCGTGATCTCGGTGACCGTTACATCGAGGTTAACCTTCCCGAATTCATGCTGCATGTGGTTGAGCACGGCAAAATTATCCATACGACCCGGGCCATTGTCGGTAAGCCGGACACGCCTACGCCGCTTTTCTCGGAGAAAATGCAGTATTTGATTATCAATCCGTCATGGCACGTGCCTTATTCAATCGTGAAAAAGGAGTTTTTGCCAAAGCTAGCAGAAGATCCGGATTACGCGACAAAGGCAGGCTATGAAGTGAGCCAGAATGGCGACCTTGTAACGATCCGCCAGCCGCCGGGCGAAAGAAATGCCTTAGGCTTTGTGAAATTCATGTTTCCAAATCAGCATTCAGTCTATCTGCATGATACGCCAACGCGGAAGCTTTTTGCCAATACGGAACGCGCCTATAGCCATGGCTGTGTGCGTGTCGAGGAGCCATTTGCGCTGGCATCCGTTGTGCTCGACGATTCCAAATATCCAACCGATGAGCTGAAAGCGCTTATTGGCAAGGGCGAGCGGGTCATCCGGCTCAAAGAGCCGCTTCCTGTCCAATTGACCTATTTCACCGTCGTACCTGATCAAACCGGCGAACTCCATCATGTCGGCGATATTTATGGATATGATCAGAGCGTGGAAGCCGCCTTAGGATTAGGGCAACCTCGGACCTATGCCGCTTTGAAGTGAAGATAGGTCGGGCATATGCCTGCCGAATTTTAGCATTCCTGATCCCACAAGGTCGTGCGCTATAGTCATGTGATCCGAATGGACCATGGAGTAGCGCATGACGGCCGCCTTTCTCGAGCACCTATCCGCAAAGCTTGCCGATATTCGGGCTGACGGCCTTTATAAGTCGGAACGTGAGATTGTTACGCCGCAATCGGGCCGTATTGCGATCTCAGACGTCGGGCAACGCCGCCCTATGCTCAATCTATGTGCCAATAATTATTTAGGACTTGCCGATCATCCCGATATCATCGCGGCGGCAAAGGATGCGCTCGATGACTACGGATTTGGTATGGCATCGGTTCGTTTTATTTGCGGAACGCAGACTGTTCATCGCGAATTGGAGCGCACAATTGCCAATTATCTTGGCAAAGACGATTCGATCTTGTTTGCCGCGTGCTTTGATGCCAATGGCGGCGTCTTCGAGCCTTTATTGGAAGCCGATGACGCCATCATATCGGATGGTCTCAATCACGCATCGATCATTGATGGTGTTCGCCTGTCGAAAGCCAAACGTTATCGCTATGCCAACAGCGATATGAACGAATTAGAAGATCGCTTGAAGGAAGCCCATCGCGATGGCGCGCGCTTTAAACTGATTGTAACCGATGGTGTTTTTTCCATGGATGGATATGTCGCCAATCTTCCCGCGATTTGCGATTTGGCGGAACGCTATGGAGCGATGGTGATGGTAGATGATTGCCACGCGACAGGCCATCTCGGACCGCAAGGTAAAGGCACGCCAGCCCTGACGGGCGTTGGCAACCGAGTTGATATTGTAACAGGCACTTTGGGCAAAACACTAGGCGGTGCCATGGGTGGGTTTATCGCTGCCTCACAGCCGATTATCGACATGCTACGCCAAAGAGCGCGCCCTTATTTATTTTCTAATAGCCTAGCGCCAGCCGTGGCAGCAGGCTCTATAAAGGCGATCGAGATTGCAAGAAATGCGGATGATCGCCGTACTAAATTGATGCGAAATACATCGCGCTTTCGTCAAGGAATGACGGACGCTGGCTTTGAGCTACTTGCAGGCGAAACGCCGATTATTCCTGTCATGCTCCATGAGGCCAATTTGGCACAAGAGATGGCCCGCGAACTTGATCGCCGTGGCATCTATGTAGCCGGCTTCTTCTTTCCGGTTGTTCCAAAAGGACGTGCGCGTATTCGCACTCAAATGTCGGCAGCACTTGATGATGCCGATATCGATATGGCGATCGGCGCCTTTACCGATGCCGGACGCAAGCTAGGTATCATCTCAATTTAAAAAGGCAGGTAGCACATGCGGGCGCTCATTAAATCGAAAGCCGAACAAGGATTGTGGATGGGCGATGAACCTATGCCACAAATCGGACCGGACGATGTCCTCGTTAAGGTCAACAAGACCGGCATATGCGGCACTGATATCCATATCTATAAATGGGACGAGTGGGCGCAAAAAACTATTCCCGTTCCGATGGTCGTCGGGCATGAGTTTGCCGGTGAAATCGTCGACATGGGCGCTCATGTGCGAGGCTTTAAAGTGGGCCAACGCGTTTCTGGCGAAGGCCATGTTATTGGAATGAAAAGCCGAGCAAGCCGTGCCGGTAAATTTCATATGGATCCAGAAACGCGCGGCATTGGCGTCAATATCCCAGGAGCGTTTGCTGACTATGTGCGCTTTCCTGCCTTTAATATTGTGCCTCTTCCCGACGATATTGACGATGAGCTTGGTGCGATTCTTGATCCATTAGGCAATGCTGTTCATACCGCTTTGGCTTTTGATCTTATTGGCGAAGATGTTCTGATTACAGGCGCGGGACCTATCGGCATAATGAGTGCGGCGATTGCACGGCATATCGGTGCCCGGCACGTGGTGATTACGGACATGAATCCGGCCCGACTTGCACTCGCCCAACAAGTTACCGATGTCGTAACCGTCGACGTCTCAAAAGAGGATTTGAAAGATGTCATGCACCATCTTGGCATGCGGGAAGGTTTCGATATTGGTCTTGAGATGAGCGGTGCCCCGCAGGCGTTTGAGCAAATGGTCGATAATCTTGTCATGGGCGGAAAGATTGCTCTTTTAGGAATTCCATCGAAACCCTTTATGACCGATTGGTCGAAGATGGTTTTTAAAGTCCTGACCATCAAATGCATCTATGGTCGCGAAATGTTCGAGACGTGGTATAAAATGCTAGCCATGCTGCAAAGTGGGCTTGATGTTAGAAAAGTTATTACGCACCGACTACCAGCTGCGGATTTTCTGACGGGCTTTGAAACCATGTCCCGTGGCGAGAGTGGCAAGATCGTGCTTGATTGGACGAAGGGGCTTTGATGGATCGCCATCATCGATATCGGGTGGCGCTATTTTTTGAATCAGTCAAAAAAGTAACCGAAAAAACAAAAGAGCACTGATTCGATGACCAATCCGACGACCCTTCGCGCCATGCGCCTGACCGAATGGGCCTTGCTGCTCGCGCTTTCCCTGCTATGGGGCGGCTCCTATCTCTTTATGAAGATAGCCGTAAGCGCTTTACCGACATTCACCATTGTCTTTGGACGCGTTTCAATTGCCTGCCTTGTTCTTGGTACCGTATTAATTGTGTCAGGCGTAGGATTACCCAAAGGGCGCGCGGCATGGCTAGCCTTCTTAGGTATGGGCGCTCTTAACAACGTCATCCCGATGAGCCTGATCGTTTTTGGAACCCATTCCATTAGTGCAGGATTGGCATCCATCCTCAATGCAATGACGCCGCTTTTTACCATTATTGTTGCGCATTTTGTAACACAAGATGAGAAGCTCACACCCGGTAAAATCGTGGGCATTTTGCTTGGAATCATAGGCGTTATCGTCTTGATCGGACCGGGTATTTTAGCCGATATCGGAACATCATTGTTCGGTGAGATCGCGTGTTTATTTGCTGCCTTATCCTATGCCTGTGCGAATAATTTTGGCAGACGCTTTGCACGCTTAGGAATTAAACCGCTACAAATCGCATTCGGCCAAGTAACAGCATCAACGATTATTCTTCTGCCGGTTACCGCTTATGTCGATGTGCCATGGTCATTACCGATGCCGCCGATGGTTCCGCTCTTATCGGTCATCGCGCTTGGGCTATTCTGCACAGCGCTAGCCTATGTCATATTTTTTCGAATTCTTAATCGCTCGGGTGCCCTTGCGATCGCCTTAGTAACACTGATGATCCCACCGAGCGCGGTTGCCCTCGGCGCTATCGTCCTCGGTGAGGCCATCAGCGCACAAAATGTCGTGGGCATGGCCTTGATTGGGTTTGGCTTGATTGCAGTGAACCAGCGGAAAAAATCCTAATCGACGAGATGTCCAAACATCTCAACGACCTCCTGATATACCGCGCGCTTAAAGGGTATGATCAGGTTCGGTAGTTCGCGCATGGGTACCCAACGCCAATGGGCAAATTCGGGTTTATGTCCGCCTGGCGGTTCGAGAATATTGATCTCGGCATCGTCACCATCAAAGCGAAAGGCAAACCATTTCTGGGTTTGACCGCGATATTTACCTTTCCATGCTTCTTTGGCGACAGCGGGTGGAAGATCATAAGTGAGCCAACCGGGCGCCTCTGCGAGAAGGGTAACTCTCGTGACACCCGTCTCTTCGGCTAATTCGCGTAAGGCTGCAGGATAAGGTTCCTCACCGGCGTCAATTCCGCCCTGCGGCATCTGCCAACTGTGATGAGCGTCGACATGTTCGGGTCCGGCCTCCGCCCTGCGACTGCCAACGAAGACGAGATTGTCACGATTAAGCAGCATGATGCCAACATTTCGGCGATAGGGCAGATCATCATGACGCATTTCACTTATCCATCTTCGTGCAGAAGCGCACTCACAGGTACCAGCCGATAACCGCGCGAGGCAAGTGCCGCGCTCCAGCTTCTCAATCGGTCTATCGCGAGAGGTGTTGTTCCTGCAACCCCAATGGCCATTCCGCGACTATTGGCCTTTTGTTCAAGCTGTTGGAGCGCTTCATCAATAGATTTGGGTTGGAGGTCTTTATCCAGCTGGATCGATAAGTCATCGGCGGGATAATCGATCAATCCCAGGCCGCGCCTTTGAATTTCGGAGAGAGCTGAACGAGCAGTTCCATTTTGAGAAATTCGTCCCATAAATTGACCTGAAACGCCGAAAAAGCCTGGAAACCGCCCCATGGCCCAAAAGAGTCGCTGCTGGTTTTCTTCAATGCTCAAACCATCGGCTAACGCATGTGGTCCGGCACTTCCGAGTGGAGCGTCCGGATCACGGACAGGAAGATCTAACAGGACCTCGTGTCCCTCGCTTCGTATATCGGCAGCCTGGCGTTCAAGATCTGAACTGTAGGGCGAAAGAGCGATCGAGACATTGGTCGGCAATTTCACCATGGCTTCGACGGTAGCAAGTTGTCCAATACCTGCACCCGTCAGCAATATGGCGATACGCGGCGCGGCGGCCAATGCGCCGGACACGGGGGCCTGATGTCGCGCATTAAAACTCGAGTGGGCGCGTACCATCGTCAGCAATCTTTGGTAATAATCCAGCCGGTTGCGGATCAATCAAACGGGGGTCAGGCGCTGGAGAAAGCCCGCGCCCATTTTTTGGCTGAAAAGTCAGCTTGCCTTCTGTCCCGACCAAGGAGGGGGCTTTTAGCCAAGGAATGGCGACGACAGCCTCGGGCGCCGTTGGCTGCGATCGCCAAATATAAACACCCCCCAAACCAATCCCGACTAGTCCAAATAAGGAAAGCCCGATGATCAGGATCAGCTTAAATGGTCGTCGTGCCACAGTGCGCGTCGGCATTTCATGTGCGGCAATCGCTGTCATAGAACCTATCCTCAACATCCTTATCAGGCGTTGAGACTAAGCAAAAACTGCGAATTTATGGTTAAAGCAGCGCTTGTTAAGCGCTGCTTTGCAATATCAATCAGGCCCTTAAGGAGCTTAATTGGCCGTTGTGCTCGAATTTTCTTTAACGACCGCATCGGCATTTTTAAGACCGCGCAGCAAATCAAGAGCATAATTCAATTGCTTGTCTTGCTTCGGATCGAGCGGAACATAAGCGGATGAACCGCCCTGCTCATTGTCACCATTTTTCAAATGGCCCTTGAGCGCTGCTTCACCCTTGGTCTCGTCTTTGCCCTTAAATTCATCCGGAACATCAGGCAGGATTTGAATATCAGGATCGATGCCCTTGGCTTGGATGGAACGACCAGACGGCGTGTAATAGCGAGCCGTTGTTAAGCGCAAGGCGCCATTTGCACCGAGCGGAATAATCGTCTGAACCGAGCCTTTACCGAAAGAACGCGTTCCGATGATGGTAGCACGCTTATGATCCTGCAATGCACCGGCGACGATTTCAGATGCCGATGCAGAACCGCCATTGATCAGCACGACGACGGGCTTTCCATTGGTGAGATCACCCGAGCGCGCCATATAACGCTGCGCATCATCGGCGTTACGACCACGTGTAGACACAATTTCACCGCGCTCAAGAAAAGCGTCGGAAACCGCGATGGCCTGATCGAGCAATCCGCCCGGATCATTACGAAGATCAACAATATATCCCTTGAGCTTATCTCCGGGAATATCACGACCAAATTGGTCGAGCGCCGCTTTGAGACCGTCAAAGGTCTTTTCGGTAAATTGAGTGATCCGGATATATCCGACATCGCCCTCATTTCGTGGCTTAACGGACGAAATTTTAATGACTTCGCGAACCAAGGTCACATCAAAGGAGTCAGCCTTACCCTTGCGGCTAATTTTCAAGACGACAGGGCTTTTTACAGGACCGCGCATCTTATCGACGGCTTGGTTTAAGGTAAGGCCTTGTACCGCGTCGCCATCAATGGCCACGATCAAGTCACCGGCCAAAAGCCCTGCACGCGACGCTGGCGTGTCATCAATTGGCGTGACAACTTTTACGTATCCGTCTTCCTGCGTCACCTCGATGCCAAGTCCACCAAATTCACCTTTGGTCTGGACCTGCATATCTTTAAAGCTTTTAGGATCCATATAGCTCGAATGTGGATCAAGGCCCGCGAGCATCCCGCTAATGGCCGATTCGACTAATTTTGCATCGTCCGGCTTTTCAACATAGTCGGTCCGGATTTTTTCGAAGACATCGCCGAAGAGATTGAGCTGGCGATAGGTTTCTGAACCTGCGGCTACGGCACTACCCGTTACAAGCGGCAAGCCTTGAAAGGCAAACGCGACAAGGCCTCCGCCAAATACGGCGCCGGTCAGAAGATAGGTCAGCTTACGCATCATCCACGAACTTTCTCATTCGAGCCCGAAGCCCACCAAGGCTGCGGATCTATTGGCGTCCCGTCTTTTCGGAACTCTATATATAAGGTCGGTACTCTCTTATCAGAAGATGGTTGACCAGAAGTATCTTTTTGAGGATCACCCATTGTCGCTACCGGCTCACCGGCGAGTACGAACTGACCGAGACTTACGCTGATCCGGTCCATACCTGCAAGCAAGATATAATACCCTCCGCCGGCGTTAAGGATCAAGAGTTGACCATAGGTCCGAAACGGCCCGGCATAAGACACCCATCCATCGGAAGGGGAGGAAACAATGGCGTTTGGACGGGTCGCAATCGAGATCCCTTTGGTCATTCCACCAACCGTATCGCGTTTGTTAAAACCGTTAACCAAATTACCATTTACGGGCTGCGGCAACAGGCCCTTCAATTCGCCAAAGGAGACTTTCGGGGCAAGACGGGATGGATCACGAAAGGCCAAAGCCGCGAAACGATTGCGGGCATCTTTGGCGGCGGGGTCATTGGCAGATTTGGCATCTTCCTCGTTTTTAGCTGACGCCGAATTTGCATCTCGCGTTGCTTTTGAAACGCTATCGACTTCCCCTTCAACCCGCCCAATTAAATCTTTTAACGTTTGGCTCTTTGCTGCCAAGGCGGCCGCTTGGGCTGCCTGCTCATTCGCTTTGCTTTCTGCCCCCGCAATGTCCTTTTGTCGGGCCGAAACAAGTAATTCGATATCTTGGCGGTCGCGAACAAGGCTCGATACGTCTCTGGCTAAAGCATCACGCTCTGCTGCTGCCGTCTGCCGGATGCGTTCAATTGCCGAAAGATCCGCCATGAGTGCGTCGGTCTCGCCCTTCAATTCGGGAACAACGGAGCCGAGCAAGATGCTGCTCCTGACGGTATCGAGAATGGCATCGGGATCGGCAAACAATAAAGGGGGTGGCGTAGCGCCTACCCGCTGCAAAGCCGCCAGAACATCAATGACAACGGCCCGCCGGCTTTCGAGCGAGGTGCGCGCTTTGGCTCCCGACTCTTTAAGCGTCATCAGCCTTTCCTCGACCGTACCAATTCTTAATTCGGTGGCTCTTATTCGATCGGCGGTTTCGATCATACGTTGACTGAGCCGCGAACGGTCGGAACGTAAGGTTTCTATTTCGGCCGCAAGCTTTGCACGATCCTCGGCGCCCGTTGCCAGGAGCCGCTCCGTTTCATCGAGCTCGAGTTTGCGAGAAGCCGCATCCGTTGCCAAAATGGCTGACGACGTTGAAACGGTAGGGGTTTGGGTCTGCGCAAAGGAATATATGGGTATAATTGGCCAGACTAACATGGGCCCGATGATCAGCATGGTTCGAAGAGGGATCATGCCTTTATTCATTCTACTCAAGCGCGATGATAGGGGTGGCCGGCCAGAAGTGTCATTGCGCGATACAATTGTTCGGATAGTACGATTCGAGCAAGTTGATGCGGCAAGGTCATCGCACCAAAAGCAAGTTTGGAATGTGCGGCTTTGGTTACCATTGAATCGAGGCCATCCGCTCCCCCCAAAACAAAAGCGAGATTTCGTGTGCCGCTGTCGCGAAAATTGCCATGCAAGCGAGCAAAATCATCGCTTGACGGGGACTGCCCGGTTTCATCAAGTGCGATAAACGTCATTCCCTCGAGGCGCGTCAGAAGCAGGCGACCTTCCTCGGCCTTCCGGTCGACTGCGCGAGCGGCACGACTTTCGGGGAGCTCGACCACGTCAAACCCCGTAAAGCCGAGCGTTTTTCCCAAATCACGAGAACGCTCCAAATATCGGACAATCAAAGCCCGCTCATGGCCTTCTTTTAATCTACCAACGGCAAGGAGCGTAATCTTCACCGTGAAACGATCAAGAAACGCCGCGCTCAGCCGGGCGATCAGAGCCCCACATCTTCTCGAGATTATAGAAGCTGCGAACTTCTGGCCGGAAGACATGTAAAATAACGTCACCGGCATCGATGAGAACCCAGTCGCAATGCGGCTGCCCCTCAACGCGCATGCCGGTATGGCCGTGTTGCTTCAGCATTTCAATGACCTGATCGGCAATTGCGCTGACATGACGATTGACGTGACCCGTGGTGATTACCATGGCGTCTGCGAGTGTCGTCTTTCCTGCCAGATCAATTACGATCGTTTGTTCGGCCTTTGCGTCCTCAAGTGTTTCAAGGATGCTGGACAGCATGTCGCTCCGTTCAACCGGCTTGGCGGCAAGGGCGGAGGGCCGGGACTTCGTTGTCGCGGCACGCGAAATCTGTTGTGTCAGTGTCGTCACCTTCGAGGTTTCATCCCAGTATCAGGACAAATCAATGATGCCTGATCCAGCGTCAATTTTCAACCTAATCCTTATCAATCAGGTTATTTTGACGTTTCCTTATCTCGGTTGACGAAAGTTCCGAACGGCGGCCATGAAAAAAAATCCAAGCAGGCTTTTTGCTCAGCACAAGCTGTTTGGCACGATGTTCCGACCATCGAAACGCACCAAATGCCAAGGCGGCATGGGCGCGGGTGGCCGAAAGCGTAGAGCCCGGACGATCAAAAACAGCAATCGGCATCAGAGTTAGAATATCGCGCCAGCGGGCCCACCGATGAAACCCTGCCAAATTATCCGCGCCCATGAGCCACACAAAATGAACACCTGGATGGCGCATCCGCAGCCAAGCAAGGGTATCGAAAGTGAAGCGGGTGCCAATCGCGTCCTCCAGCAGGGTCACCTTGATTCGCGGATGATCAGCCATCAAAGCGGCCTGCTCCATGCGGCTCACGCCGTCTGGCAATTTCGAATTATCCTTTAGAGGATTGCCCGGGGTGATAAGCCACCACACCTGATCCAACCCTAAGCGCCTAAGAGCCATCAAACTGATCAAGCGATGCGCGGCATGGGGCGGATTAAAAGAACCTCCCAGCAGCCCGATGCGCATGCCGCGCTCATGCGGCGGCAAGGCGGGGGCGGGGCGGGGGTTTTTTATCCGTTTCATGGTGCGATACTTGCCGAAATACGGAAGCTATTCAATCCGTGCCTGCAAATTGCAAATCATAAAGCCTCGAATAGACACCCGTTTTCGCTAAGAGTTCTTTATGTGTGCCCTGCTCGACCACGCGACCCTGATCGAGCACGTAAATTGAATTGGCACTCGCCACCGTTGCCAGACGATGCGCAATGATCAAGGTGGTACGACCACTCATTAAGCGTGCTAATGCCTCTTGAATTGCTGCATCCGATTCAGCATCCAGTGCTGATGTAGGCTCGTCGAGCAATAAGATGGGAGCGTCTTTCAAGAAAGCACGTGCAATTGCAATTCTTTGCCGCTGGCCGCCCGATAATTTGCCGCCAAACTCTCCGACAATTGTTGCGTAGCCTTCGGGTAGAGCCGAAATAAAATCATGGGCTGCGGCCTTTCGTGCAGCCTCGATCATATCGTGCTCGCTCGCATCGGGACGGCCACGCATGATGTTTTCGGCAATCGTGCCTTCGAATAAAAAGACGTCCTGACCAACCAAGGAAATGTGGTCATAAAGCGACGAAGCTGAAATATCGGATAGCGACTGTCCGTCAATGAGAACGCGACCCGTCTGTGGCGACCAAAAACGCATAATCAAATTAAAAATGCTCGATTTACCACTACCGGACAAGCCAACAAGCGCGGTAATTTCTCCCCCTTTGGCTTGTAAATCTACATCATGCAGTACCGGTGATTCCGGATCATAACCAAAGGATACGGACAATAGCTGTATGTCACCCTTTATAATGCCTAACGGTTGTGCGTCCGCGCGATCCATCGTTGACGGTGGCAAGTCAACCAATTCGTATAGCATGCGCACGCCGACGGCAGATGCTGCTAACGACAAATGCAATCGAGCCAATCGGCGCGCCGGCTCGGTCATCATCAATAGAGCGGTAATAAACGAGAAAAACTCGCCCGGCGTGGCACCTTCATTGATCACACGCCAACCGCCATAAAAAATAACGCTTGAAACAGCAATGCCGCCTAACGTGTCAATCAAGGGTACGGTTATCGCTTGAACACCAACCATACGGTTTGATAGTTTTTCAACCGTGCCTACCGAACCGGCCATCCTTTGACGCATAGCATCTTCAAGGCGGAAGGCTTTAATCACGCGAATGCCGTGGATCGTTTCTTGAATTGTTGCAACGGTTGCCGCCACCGAGCGCACTTCGTTACCAAACAAGGTTCTAACTCGCCGCAAGAGTTGCGTAATTACGCCGAATAAAACAGGTAATCCGATAAGCGCTATGCCAGTTAAAACGACATCTTGTGAGAGCATGACAAACAATAGGCCCACAACGGTCAAAAGATCGCGGCCTAAAGATGTTGCAATAAGATTAAGAGCCGAACTCGCGGCCTGCGCATTGTACGTAATCCGCGTTACGAGATCAGACGACGGGCTATTTTGAAAGAAGGGGACGTCTTGCGCCAGAAGTGCATTGAATATTTTACGTTGTGTCGATGCTACAATCGCATTTCCAATACGGGCGAGAATGACTTCTTGACCATAGGAGGCGAGGCCCTTGACGATGTAAATAAGAGCAACGCTTCCGCAAATAAGAAACATTACGCGCGCGTCGCGATCAATAAAAACTTTGTTGATTAGGTCGCGCATAATCCATGCGCTAAATCCTGTAGCGGCTGCAACCAACGCCATACAAAAAATGGCAATCGCATAACGCGGAAGGAAAATACGCATATTTTCGGCAACAAGCCTTTTAAGCACGCCGAAATCACTTACAAGTGTTTTTAAACTTGGCTTTTCAGACATGGTCGAACCTCGTCAGCCAAAGCATCAATGCAAATTGTTTGATAATTCTAGGCCGTGAAATAATATAATGTTTCACGCGTTAGCCTCGGCCATTAATTTATTCGAACTTGTTTCAATCTGATTTTGCACAAGGGCAAAAAAATCACTTCGATTAAGCCCGGGCTGGATAGCCGGCATAATGTCGACAACAATGGTACCGCGCTTCAACTTCATTGAACGACGCGGCCAATAGACACCGGAATTAAGGCCGATGGGAACGCACGGAACATTGAGGCCTTCATAAAGCTTTGCAACACCAAAACGATAAACGGGCGGAGCGCCCGGCGGGCGACGCGTTCCTTCCGGGAATACAAGAATTTGGCGCCCGCCATCCGCATGAATTTCGCGGTCTGCGGCTCGGGTTAATTTAATGAGGGCGCGCGATCCGTCCTTCCTGTTAATTGGCACATTGCGCATTTTATAAATAAACCAGCCAAAAAACGGGATGTATGCGAGTTCACGCTTCAATATGAAACACGGATCATCAAACAGCCCGAGCAACATAAATGTCTCCCACACCGATTGATGCTTAACCGCCACAAGAAGCGGCCCCTTCGGGATATTTTCTAATCCACGGAATTCAACATTGATGCCACCAGCAACCCGGCAGAGCCATAAAAAATAACGCCCCCAACTACGCGCCAGAAGGGTTACGGCGCTACGGGGCAATATCAGCACAATAAGACCGATCAGCATGAAAGCGATCAGGCTTAGATAGAGTGCTGACATGAAGAAAACAGCCCTTATCGGCATAGGATACCTTCAACCCTTTTTCAAACAGACACATTATCTTTGTGATGATGCCTGACAGAATTCATCGGACTTTTGATCACACCATCACAATATTAGCCGTCTGTTTTCATCAATTTGATGCTAAATTCAATAGCGTTAGCTCAAGCGAGCATTCCAATCGTACGATAAACGGTAATGCGGGACGCTAAACCCGCAACGATTCCGACCAGCATGATTACACCAAATGTAACGAAAACGGTTTGCCAATCGAGGATCGGCATCTCGGATATGCCGGAAAATGGAAGGCCATCAGGGAACATCATAGAAAGTTTGAGCGCTAAGACCAAAAGAAAGGCGGCGCCACCACCGAGCAGCCCGCCACGTACACCCAATACAGCAAAATGGCTCTGAAACTGGCCGGCAATATATCGATCGTCGGCACCGATAAAATGTAAGACCTCTATAATTTCGCGATTACCGGCCATTGCACCTCGTGTGGCAAAAACGATGGTTAGCCCGGTCGTCATGACCACAAGAAGGAGAGCGCCAAAAGAAGCTGTTAGAAACAGATCAGAAAGATGACCTAATCGTTTGGTCCATGTCCGATGGTCATCAAGACTTGCGCCTGGAACCGCATCAGAAAGCATTTTTCCAACTGAAGTGAGATCAGGAGGCTGACGCGTATCGATCTGGACGGTGATTAATCGTGGAATCGGAAGGCTCTCAATCGATGAGGCCGAGCCCAGCCACGGCTCCAGAAGCTTGGCCGATTCTTCTCGGCGGAGCACTTTCACGGATGTAATACCGCCCGTTCCGCGCAAGATGTCGCTGGCGCGAACGATATCGGCATCAATCGATCGTCCGGCCTGTGGTTTCAATTGAACGGTTACCTCAGACGCCATCATTACTTGCCAGCGCATCGCCGTTGCCGCCGTCAGCTGGGCCGCAGATGCCGTCAGCGCCGCCAAAAATGTCAAAATGGCAATAACAGCGACCAACGCGCGATCGGTAACTTGATCGGCTGCTACGAGTGGATCCCGTCCAAAAAAAGGAATGGAACGCATCATTGCGCCAAATATTCCATATCGAAGGGAGCGCTTTTCAGACATCGCTCGCCTCAACATATAGACGGCGATCAGCTAAAACGAGACGTCGCGCCCCATCAATCTGGTCCATTAGGCCAAGATCATGAGTCGCGATTAAAATAGCAGTACCGGAGCGGTTCATTTCTACAAATAATCGTAGCAGACGACGGGCCAGCGACGGATCAACATTACCGGTCGGCTCATCGGCTAAAAGCAGCTCCGGCTGCGCGACAAGCGCGCGTGCAATCGATGCGCGCTGTTTTTCGCCGCCCGAGAGAATCGGCGGTTTAGCGTGAATCAGCTCCCCCAATCCAACCCAATTCAATAATTCCGTTACCTCGGCCCGATAGGTAACCTCGTCGCGACCCTGGACCTTTAGGGGAAGCGCGACATTCTCATAGGTTGTAAGATGATCGAGCAGTCGAAAATCCTGAAAAACAATGCCCATCCTGCGCCTAAGGGCGGTTAAGCCATCTTTTTCGAGTAGGCTTGTGTCTTGTCCAAACAGAACAACGGTTCCGCGCGTCGGTTTAAGGGCCTGCATGATCAGGCGTAACAGCGTGGTTTTTCCGGTACCCGATGCGCCGGTTAAAAATTGGAAAGACTGGGGTTCAATCGAAAAACTGACATCCGTAAGCGTTTCCGCTCCCACGCCGTAACGCAAACCAACATTTTCAAACCGGACAAGCTCCCCGACGGAGCGATAAGGAAAAGCCTGCAAAGAACCTTCAACCTTCTTTAAGGTCGTGAGCGCATGATGAGGATCGAAACTGATTTCAATTCCATTGCAACACGATAGCTGATTCGCCATGTTGATCGTCTGTCCAAATTGTACCCGATCTTATCTTGTTCACGCTACCGAACTCGGCGCGTCCGGTCGGCTTGTTAAATGTGGTGCGTGCCAGACATCTTGGCGACCCGACGAAGGTGATCATAAACCTGCGCAAATCAATGAAATTTCCCCAGAAATGGACGATTTTTCTGCGCCAGCGGGTCTGAAAGAGCCTAATAAGGGGAAAAAGCGCCCGTTTTTGCGACTTGTCACATTGGGTGCAACAGTGGCGGCCATGACGGGACTCACGGTTTTAACCCTTAATGATCGCGCCGAAACGATCTTTCATCGCGCAATCAGTTGGATGGATGCGTTTATTCCGGGCAAGGGGCTTCAGGGAATTTCATTTGCCAATGTCAAAACATCCATCAGCTCTGATCGCGGTGAGACCTCCCTTATCATTGAGGGCGAGATAAGGTCTGATTCGGAAATTTCGAAGAATTTGCCTGAAATCCAATTTACGATGCGCGACGAAGCCGAAAATACAATTTTTCAGTGGATGATACCGGCGCCCGTGCCAACAATAACAAAGGGCGAGGCCGTCAGCTTCAAAGCAAGGCTTGCCTCACCGCCTAGGGACGCTAAGAACATTAGCATCACATTTTCCGGCGCCTGATACGGGGCGACGGATGCCCCTTGTTCGAAACGGAATAGCCGATGGTACAGGAAAGAAGAGTTCGCGTTCTGATCGACGAGGACAAGATCGCACGCCGTAACCAAGAAATCGCAGCCGACATTGCAAAGCGTGACCCTAAAGATCTTTTGATCGTTGCTATCTTAAAGGGCAGCTTTATGTTTGCCGCCGATTTGATGCGGGCGCTTCATCATGAAGGCCTGATGCCGCAGGTCGAATTTATGCATTTGTCGAGCTATCGGGATGCGACAGTGTCGTCCGGTCAAGTCGTTATCCTCAAAGACGTCGAAAGCGACGTGCGGGACCGTGACGTAATTTTGATTGATGATATTCTTGAATCTGGCCGGACCATTGCCTTTGCCAAAGATCTTTTGGCCGCACGTGGTGCACGGGTTTTGACCTGCTGCCTTTTGGAAAAGCCAGGCAAGCGCGCTGTTTCAATTGAGGCCGATTTCGTTGGTTTTTCGTGCCCTGACCTTTTTGTCGTTGGGTACGGGATGGACGTGGCGCATTCTTATCGGCAATTGCCCTATATTGGCGTGGTGGAAACCGAAGCGGGCGAATAGCAGATCAATTTGTCGGCAACCAGTGGTCCAAAAAGCCATCAAGCCATAATTTAACGGCGTGATCATATCGATACCAACCGGATCGGTGCTGGTCAGGCGCCTGGGCTCCCTTGTGGTTCATGCGTTCAAAAGCGCGGACCGTCCACCGACAAATCATCGCATAGGTTACTTCAGGGTGGAATTGTAGCCCATATCCATGAGGGCCAAGTCGGAAAGCCTGATGGGGGAATACGCTTCCTTCGGCCAAAAGCTCCGCGCCTTTTGGCAAATCGAAGCCTTCACGGTGCCAGTGATACACTTGAGCAGGCCACTCAACTCCGCATGTTCGCGATAGGGTTAATCCGGCTTCGGTCGGCGAAAGACCATAATAGCCAATCTCCGTTTCTTCGTCGGGATGTTTATAAACCCGAGTGCCGACAACTCGACACAACATTTGCGCGCCTAGACAGAGCCCAAGATACGGCACCTCCGCTTTATTGAAGGTCTCGATGCATCGAAGCTCGTCCAAAATCCACGCATCGGGATCATTCGCGCTCATCGGACCGCCAAACACGACCATTCCAGCATGATGGGCTGCTGTTTTGGGGAGCTCATCGCCCAGAGGGGGTCTACGAATATCAAGCGGAAAGCCGCGCTTAAGCAATTCATACCCTACCCGACCGGGGGAGGATTGCTCTTGATGCAAGACGATGAGAATGGGCTTTTTCACTAAACGCGCAGCAGCTGGAGAAATCGATGCGTTAGTGTTGTCACGAGCGAAAGCTTTCGTCGAGCCCCATTTCGAACCGCTTAGCCCCGTCCATAAACATCCTCAATGCGGACAATATCATCCTCACCGGTATAGCTTCCAACTTGGACCTCGATGATTTCAAGAGGCACTTTGCCGGGATTGGCCAAGCGATGGATTTCGCCGATAGGAATATAGGTGCTCTCATTTTCGTGGAGCTCCATGATCTTATCACCAACCGTGACTTCCGCCGTACCCGAAACCACAACCCAATGCTCAGACCGATGATGGTGTTTTTGGAGTGAAAGGCGACCGCCCGGCTTCACCGTAATGCGTTTCACCTGAAAGCGGTTACCGATATCGATCCGTTGATACGCGCCCCATGGCCGATACATTTTAAGATGCTCGCTGGCCTCGCGAACGCCTTTGGCTTTCATCTCTTCGACGAGCGTTTTGACATCACCGGACGCATCGCGGCTCGCAACAAAAACGGCATCGCGTGTTGTAACAACCACAACATCATCAAGGCCCGCAACGGTTGTTAAAACATCATCGGAATGAACGAGGCTGCCAGTGGTTCCAAGCAATGACACATTACCGCTAACCCGATTGCCTTTCGTATCACGCTCCGATGCTTCCCACAGCGCGCCCCATGTGCCGATATCCGACCAATCAAAGGTTGCCTTAACCACTGCGGCAAGCTTGGTTTTTTGCATCACGGCATAATCAATCGAGATTTTCGGTGCCTTGGCAAATTCAACTTCGCCCAGACGCAACGCACCCAAATCCATCGTATGATGGGCTAAGGCTTCGCTTGCTGCAGCCGCAATATCGGGCGCAAAGGCTTCAATTTCGGCGAGCATCGCACCAGGTTCGAACATGAAATTACCGGAGTTCCACAAGCATCCTTCGGCAATCAATTGGCCCGCTTTGACCGCGTCGGGCTTTTCCAAAAACATGGCAACGGATTTGGCATTACCGTCGATGGCTTCGCCGGGCCGAATATAGCCGTAGGCGATCGAGGCATTCGTCGGCGCGATGCCAAATGTGACAATTCGTCCGGCTTCAGCCGCCGGGATTGCAGCACGCACACTTGCTGCAAAGCCCGCAATATCGGCCACGACATGATCAGCCGCCAATACCAAGCCAATCGTTCCAGCCCGATAACGATGTAAATAATGCGCGGATGCTGCAATAGCCGCAGCAGAATCACGCGGCGTCGGCTCCATCACGATATCGACAGCAATGCCTACGACGGCTGCTTGTTCCTCCGCTAAAAAGCGAAATTTTTCATTCGTCACGACAACGGGCTTACCAAACAAAGCGCCATCTGCGACCCGTTTCAACGTCGCCTGAAACGTCGAAAGCTCGCCTAGCAAAGGAACAAACTGTTTCGGAAAACTATCGCGCGATACCGGCCATAACCGAGTTCCAGAACCGCCACAGAGAATGATGGGTACGATGGTCATGGTTTAAATCGCTCCTCAGATAAAGATTCCTCTAGCCGTCCAATTTCGCAGCGGCCCTTAAGATACTGCATAGCTAACGCTATAATGGCGGTCTCAAGGATCTAATGCAACGAGAGCGGTGAACGCTTCGTTTGGTGTGTGGTAATTTAAGACACGTCTTGGTCGACTATTCAAGCGATCTTGAACGAGTTTAATTCGTTGTGGTGTGATTTCATCGAACGCCGTTCCTTTT
>CANGLU010000015.1 GCA_947455025.1 Hyphomicrobiales bacterium | reverse complement strand
TTTTATTAAATATGAAGCTTTAGTTTGAAAGTGTAAAATAGGTTTTTGAACGCTATGGTTGAAATTTCCAACGATAAGACTTCCCCACCCCGCCCGGTAAAGGGCATGCCGGGGCCGATCCCCTATCCACGTCAATCGCATAGAATTATTCTCGGAGCCTCGCGAAGCTTTGTGGCTCTAACCGCCATTTCGGTCATTGCCTTGCTTGTTTGGGCTTCAACCACAGAAATTGACCGCGTCATCCGCGGTTTCGGTAAAATCGTTCCTCAATCGCAAGTTCAAACCGTGCAACATTTCGAAGGCGGAATCTTAACGGAAATCCTTGTTCGGGAAGGCGATAATGTGACGCAAGGAGAGCCGCTTTTGCGGATCGACAATAGTTTTTCGCGCTCCGAATTGGCGCAGGCGACCATCGATATGAAAGCTAAACAGGCCCGCATGGTGAGGCTGACGGCTGAAGTAAGGGATGTCGAAACGCTCGTTTTTCCGGACGATCTGGAAAGTGACATTCCAAAAATCGTGCAACGCGAGCGGGAGTTTTTCAATGGCAAACGCGCCACTTTACAGGCGCAGGTCGGCATATTGGAAGACCAATACAAGCAGAAATCGCTCGATCTTTCGGAAGCCCGATCACGTTGGGCCAATACAATCCGCGAGCGTGAGCTGGTGGATAAGCGCGTCGGTAATTTGCGTAAGCTTAATTCAGTCGGCGCCTTTTCGACCAATGATCTCTTGGACAATGAGCGCTCGCTGCAACAGATCGAACAACGCCTATCGGACTTGGTGCATGAAATCCCGCGTGACGAAGCGATTATGAGTGAGATATCTCGCCGCATGGAGGAAGCAAAATCACGGTTCCGTTCCGACTCCGATAAAGAGCGCTCTGAAACTGAGTTGCAGATCGCGAAACTTGAAGAAACGATTGCGGCCCTTAAAGACCGAAGCGCCCGTTCAGATGTTTTGGCACCCATGACCGGGATCATCAACAAACTGCATGTTTCGACCATTGGTGGCGTTGTTAAATCAGGTGAACCATTGGTTGAGATTGTACCAGGCAATGCAGGCTTAGCAATTGAAGCACGTGTTCAACCCAATGATCGCGCTGAAATTTGGCCGGGGCAAAAGGCCGTCATCAAAGTCAGCGCTTATGATTTTTCAACCTATGGTGGCTTAAATGCAAAGGTGATCGATATTTCAGCCGATGCCTTGCAAGATGAAAAGGGGCAGCCTTATTTTCGCGTTCGATTAGAGGCATCTGCAAAAGATTTTGGACCGGGCAAACCGGTAACACCGGGGATGCTGGCCGAGGTTGATATTCTAACGGGTCGCCGGACGATTCTTGAATCGCTGCTACGCCCAATCAAGCAGGTGCAATCCAACGCATTGCGGTTCTAGCGATTGGACCGGCTGGCTAAAAGCGCACCACCAACGATCAAAAGGGTTGCGATGGCCAATGAAAGACTCGCTTCAGTAAACCCGACGAGCACCAGCAGCAGCGTGGATAAAACCGGAGCAGCATAGGACAAAACGCCCAGCAAGCGGATATCGCCCAACTTAACGCCACGGTCCCAGAGATAAAACGCGGCACCGACCGGACCGATCCCCAGCGCAAGAATGGCAAGCCATTGGCTTGGCGTATCGGGCCATACCGTTTGCTCAAAGCAAAGATGCGCGAAGAGCGACAGCACGGCGGTGAGCAGACAATAGGCGGCCACCATTTCCGTCGGCGCGTCTTTGTAGCGACGGGATAAGATCGAGTAACCTGACCAGATAAAGGCGCACAGAAACGCCAGGAGATAGCCATTGAGATGCTGACCACTAAAACCGAAGCCTGCATCTTTGCCGGACAACAACAACGCAACACCCAAAAACCCCGATAGAGCTCCGACTACATGACCGGCTCTGAGCTTTTCACCCGGCAAAAAAGCCGACATCACAACGATGAGAAGCGGCCATAAATACGCGATCAATCCCGCCTCGGCAGGCGGCGCTAATCGCAGCGCCGCAAAATAAACGGCATGGTATAAAAACAATCCGCCGACGCCGAGCAACCAAACGGGTAAAGGCTGTAACAAAAGCCTGACGCCATCTGGATGTCGATACAAAAAAGGCAACCCAATCAATCCGCCGACAAGGAACGTCATTGCGGCCAATTGAAAAGGCGGCACCGTACCCGATGCCGCCGTCATGAGGGCAAGCGAAGACCAAAGAAGGATGGCCCCGAAGCCTGTTAATGTAGCTGTTGAACGCTTCACACTTCCTCAGATCATATATTGGCCGCCATTGGCGGAAATCGTCGAGCCGGTGATGAAACCTGCATTATCGGCAACGAGGAAAACAACCGCACGCGCAATTTCTTCCGGCTCGCCCAAACGGCCGATCGCGATGTGGGGCAAAATGTTTTTCTCCACAACCGCCGGATCGATGGCTTTCACCATATCGGTCGCGATATAGCCCGGGCACACCGCGTTGACCGTGATACCAGCGCGTGCGCCTTCTTGGGCCAGCGCTTTTACGAAGCCCAAATCACCTGCTTTGGAAGCGGAATAATTAACCTGGCCCAATTGACCCTTCTGACCATTCACCGATGAGATACACACCACCCGGCCAAATTTGCGAGCACGCATGCCCTCCCAAACCGGACGCGTCATGTTGAAGAGCGACGAGAGATTGGTGCTGATCACTTGATCCCACTGATCCTTCGTCATTTTATGGAACATCGAATCCCGCGTGATACCCGCATTGTTGACGAGTACATCGACAGGGCCATGGGCTGCCTCAACTTTGGCAATTCCCTCAACGCACGCATCGTAATTTGATACGTCCCATTTATAGGTTGCAATGCCCGTTTCTTTCGAGAAAGCGGCGGCCGCTTCATCATTGCCGGCATAATTTGCAGCAACCGTATAACCGGCTGCCTTCAACGCGATTGAGATCGCCGCGCCAATTCCACGAGACCCACCCGTTACCAATGCTACACGTGCCATTGAGCTCCTCCCTTTCAATTGAAGAGGCCGGGACTTTTATCCCGGCCTTTTAAAATAGCTTAGCGTTCAACCGCGAGGGCAATGCCCATGCCGCCACCGATGCACAACGTCGCCAAGCCCTTCTTGGCATCGCGCTTTTGCATTTCGTGGAGCAGCGTAACCAATACACGCCCACCCGATGCGCCAATCGGATGGCCGATCGCAATCGCACCGCCATTGACGTTCACCTTCGCGGTATCCCAGCCAAGATCGCGATTAACCGCAATAGCCTGAGCCGCGAAGGCTTCATTGGCTTCAGCAAGATCTAGATCCGATGCTTTCCAGCCGGCCTTTTCCAAAGCCTTGCGCGTTGCAGGGATCGGCCCCGAGCCCATGATCGCCGGATCAACGCCTGCCGTTGCCCAAGAGGCGATACGGGCGAGCGGTGTCAAACCACGACGGCTGGCTTCGGCCGCCGTCATCAACACCAAAGCGGCTGCGCCGTCATTGATCCCTGAAGCATTGCCGGCCGTGACCGTTCCCTCTTTGGAAAAAGCGGGCTTGAGCTTGGTGAGGCTATCAAGCGTTGCGCCATGACGAATATATTCGTCATCGCTGACAACAATATCACCCTTCTTCGTCGAGATCGTAACAGGCACAATCTCGTCCTTGAATTTTCCGGCCTTCTGCGCGGCTTCGGCTTTGTTTTGCGAAGCGACGGCGAACGCATCTTGCTCGTCGCGGCTGATTTGCCACTTTGTTGCAACGTTCTCGGCCGTGATGCCCATGTGATAGCCTTGGAACGCATCGAGCAGGCCGTCACGCAACATGGTGTCGACGAATTTTAAATCACCCATCTTGGTACCGTTGCGAAGATGCGCGGTATGTTGGGCTTGCGACATCGATTCCTGACCGCCCGCAACAATGACATTGGCATCGCCATTGGCGATTTGCTGCATGCCGATAGCCACCGCACGTAAGCCCGAGCCACAGAGCTGGTTGAGACCCCATGACGTGGCCTCCTGAGGCACGCCGGCTTTCATCGCTGCCTGACGGGCCGGATTTTGGCCCTGACCGGCGGCAAGAATTTGGCCCAAAATAACTTCGTCGACTTCGGCGGCATTAACGCCTGCGCGTTGAAGCGCCGCCTGAATGGCAATGGCGCCAAGTTCGTGGGCCGAAAGCGTAGAAAGTGCTCCGTTAAAGGAGCCAACAGGGGTACGCGCTGCGCCAACAATCACAATATCGTGAGATGCCATGCTCTATCCTCCTCAGACGCCGTACCCAATCAAGCCGGAGCGGTCGATTAGAATAATCGGCTAGACCTCTTCATCCTAACTTCATTGCGAGTTGAACGCCGCTCGTCAAGTGAGTTTGGCTTTTTTGCTGGATCGCTTAAGGATTAGGCCATAAGGCGAATAGCTTGCATTTCGACGATTTTTACTGTCCACTCCCATCGTCGATCAGATGGATAGACGTTGATCCATTGAAATCTGGGCCACTTTTTACGAGTTGATGCATTGATGACCGATAAAGAACAGCCGACCATTATCAAAAAATATGCAAATCGTCGCCTCTACCACACAGGCACAAGCACCTATGTGACGCTCGACGATCTCGCAGTGATGGTAAAGCGCGGTGACAATTTTGCCGTGATCGATGCAAAGTCGGGTGAAGACATTACGCGTCCGGTGCTGACCCAAATTATTTTCGAGCAAGAAGCAAAGACGGGCCAAAGTCTTTTGCCGATCAATTTTATGCGCCAGCTCATCGGCTTTTATGGCGATAGCATGCAGGCGATGGTGCCGAGCTATCTGGAACATTCCATCCAGATGCTGACCGAAAATCAGCAGAAATTCCGCGATCAAATGACGAACGCCTTCGGCGCACAGAATTTCGGGGTTATGGAAGATTTCGGCCAGAAAAACATGGATATGTTCCGTAACGCCATGTCAATGTTCTTGCCATTCAGTAAAATGCCGAGCGGTGCTGATAAGCCCGCTGAGGCAGCACCAAGCAAAACGGGCGGCGAAGACATTGATGTCTTGAAGAAAGAACTGGCCGAAATGCAAAAGCGTCTTGGCAAGCTCGGACGATAAGCACCCTTACTATTAAGCAAAGCGTTGCATTCACCTAAAAATTATATGTTACCCTTACGTTAACTATTATCGAAAGGCGTGCTATAGCCCCGCGCGTTGTTTGGGCAGTTGGGCCCAAGACACCGGAAAATATGACATGCGCGGCTCTCAAAGCTTGGTCCCCTTTGGCCAATCCGATACCACTCGTGCCCAAAATACGGCCTATGGCTTGCGGGCCGATGCACGATTCCTCGCGCATCTGATCGCCGTTCGCTCAAATAATCCGGAAATGCGTTTAAAAAACCGCGCGGAACCCGAATATGGGGCGGCCGCCTATCGGCGCTCTCATGCGGCTAAGCCCCGGAGCACGGCCCGGGCACCCGAATATTTCGCCTGACGCCCACCTAACGCGGGCCAATTCATCAATAAAACAAAAAAAATCCCAGCCGTTGAGCTGGGATTTTTTTAAACCGAAAGAATGGAAAGCCGATTAAGCTTCCTTCTTAACCTTCAAGATTTGTTTGCCGCGATACATGCCGGTCTTAAGATCGACGTGATGCGGACGGCGCAATTCGCCCGAGTCCTTGTCTTCGACATAGGTCGGGGCGGCTAGGGCGTCAGCGGAACGGCGCATACCGCGCTTGGAAGGGGATGTTTTGCGTTTAGGAACGGCCATCGGAAACTCCGTGTCGGATATTTAGACGCGGAAAGTCCACGCCAGATTGAATTCTGAAGGGCGGCTTATACAGAGATAAAACGGGGATGGCTAGACCAAACCACGGATTAATCGTCTAAAAATAATGCCCCCGCTAGGAGAACTTGACCCGTGCTACGGCATCAGGCAAGTCCAATCCTATAAAAACGGACGAAATCGACCATGAGCCTCGACGAAAAATCATTTCAAACGGCATTACTCACCACCGGCGAGGCCATTGAAACGCTTCTAGATGGCGTTTTGGCCGAATTTCCGCTGCCCGGTGAAACAGCCCGCCCCACAAACCTGCTGGCCGCCATGCGGCACGGTGCCCTTGGTGGCGGAAAACGCCTCAGACCCTTTTTACTGGCCGAAAGCGCGCGCTTGTGCGGTGCCGACGCCCAGGCTGCGCTATTGGCTGGCGCAGCTTTAGAGCTCGTCCATTGCTATTCGCTCGTTCATGACGATCTACCCGCCATGGACAATGACGATCTG
The DNA here is from genome assembly GCA_947455025.1 of Hyphomicrobiales bacterium. GTDB lineage: Bacteria > Pseudomonadota > Alphaproteobacteria > Rhizobiales > Beijerinckiaceae > CAIUPE01. Next base: position 44,740 of record CANGLU010000015.1, on the reverse strand, counting down.
CGCCGCGGGCGCCCGACGGTTCATAAAGTCTATGACGATGCCTTGGCGATCTTGGCTGGCGACTCGCTTTTAACCTTGGCCTTTGATGTTATGGCCCGCCCTTCGATCCATCCCGATGCATCGGTGCGTCTCGATCTCGTAATGGGGCTGGCGCGCGCCTCCGGCATTGGCGGGATGGCAGGTGGCCAAGCCCTCGACCTTGAGGCCGAGGGCCGTTATTCGGAAACGAAGGCCCCCCTTTCGCTGAAAGCCGGCGAGATCCGACAATTGCAGGCCATGAAAACGGGAGCCTTGCTACTGTTTGCGGTGGAGGCCGGCGGCATTCTTGGTCAAGCCACAGCGCCGATCCGAAAGGCGCTTACGGATTATGGTCGCGCCATCGGTGCTGCCTTTCAGATTGCGGATGATATTTTGGACGTTGAGGCCGATACGGCGACACTTGGCAAAAGTGCCGGCAAAGACAGCGAGCAGGGCAAAGGAACACTTGTGGCCTTACTCGGGCTCGACCAAGCAAAGGCCGAGCGGGACCGATTGGCGAGAACCGCTTTAGAAGCGCTTGCCGGATTTGGCGCTGAGGCCGATATGCTGCGCGCAACAGCGCGGTTTATTGTGCAGCGGAGCCATTGAGCATGCAGCAAGGCAACGCACACGCTTGGTTTAAAGTGCTCCATGCGCGGCAACGTCTGTTTTATTCGCTGATCATCGGCGCCGCTTTGTTTGTCTTTCTGCCGGGTAATTGGCGTCTGACCACTCGGCTCGTTATGGGCTGGGATGGGCTGACGCTGACTTATTTATTGACGACAGCGCAGCTGATCGCCCGATCAACACCAGAAACGTGCCGCCGCCGTGCCGCGCTTTATGACGAAGGCGATTGGATCATCCTCGCCATTACTTTGCTTGGTGCGACCGTAAGCTTTGCAACAATCATTATGGAGTTGGCAGCCAGTAAAGCCGAGGGTGCATCGCTGCTGCTAACCTTTATCATCACAGCGGTCACTGTGGCGCTCTCTTGGGCGTTCACGCATATGATTTTTGCCCTGCACTACGCCAATCTGTATTATCGCGCGGATTCATCTGGACAGCATGGCGGGCTACTATTTCCCGGACAACGCGAGCCCGATTACCGCGACTTTGTTTATTATTCCTTCGTCATCGCATGCGCCGCACAAACCGCCGATGTATCGACGGTTTCAAGCGATATGCGACGCGTTACTTTGATCCATTGCGTGACGGCCTTTGCCTTCAACTCCGCCATCCTTGCGTTGATGATCAACATCACCGCAAGCCTGATTTAAAGCGCCACTTTATTCGGCCGAATGCGCGCCCGGATTATTCGGATGCGTCGTCCAATTGGCATAAGGCCGGTCATACGCAAAGCCCGTACGCGGATCCGTGCCCTTGGTCTGGTGCACCATCGTGATGCAATCTTGAATCGGGCATACGATAGCGCACAGATTACATCCGACGCATTCCTCGTCCTTCACTTCAAATTTGCGCTTACCATCCACCATATTGGTAATCGCCTGATGCGATGTGTCTTCGCAGACTTGATGGCAACGACCGCATGAAATGCAGAGGTCTTGATCAATCGACGCCTTCACCACGTAATTGAGATTGAGATGTTGCCACTCGGCAAATTTCGGCAGTGCCAAGGCACGGAAATCTTCGATGGTTTGATAACCCTTCTCATCCATGAAATTCGAAAGGCCGGAAATCATCTCTTCCACAATCTTGAAGCCATAGGTCATGGCAGCGGTGCAGACCTGAACATTGCCGGCACCCATTGCGATATAATCCGCCGCATCTTTCCACGTCGTAACCCCGCCAATGGCGGAAATGGGAAGGTTGCGTGTTTCAGCATCACGGCCAATTTGCGAGACCATGTTCAGTGCAATCGGCTTAACCGCAGGCCCGCAATATCCGCCATGCGTCCCCTGCCCATCAATCACAGGCCATGGCGACATTTGGTCGAGATCGACCGTCATGATCGATGTAATCGTATTGATCAGCGACACGGCATCCGCGCCACCTTTATGCGCGGCGCGTGCAGGAAAGCGAATATCGGTAATGTTGGGGGTGAGCTTCACAATAACCGGCATGCGCGTGTGCTTTTTGCACCAGCGTGTGACCATCTCGATATAGTCGGGCACTTGGCCAACGGCTGCGCCCATACCGCGCTCGGACATACCGTGCGGGCATCCGAAATTCAGCTCAACGCCATCGCATTCGGTTTCTTCAACTCGCTTTAAAATGTCAGCCCAATTTTTTTCTTCACACGGCACCATCAGCGACACAACAACAGCGCGATCGGACCATTCGCGTTTTACTTTTTTGATTTCTTGCAAATTGATTTCAAGCGGACGATCGGTAATCAATTCGACATTGTTAAGACCGATCAAACGGCGATCCGAACTATGGATCGCGCCATAACGCGGGCCGCTAACATTAACGATGGGATCACCATCCCCCAACGTTTTCCAAACAACGCCGCCCCAACCTGCCTTAAACGCCCGAACGACATTGGTTTCGCGATCGGTCGGTGGCGCTGACGCGAGCCAAAATGGATTGGGAGATTTGATGCCTAAAAAGTTACTGCGAAGATCGGCCATGCGTGTTTTCCCTTCGCTTGATTAGCGGTTTAACGCGTGATGAATGGAAAGAGCGGCTTGTTTCCCATCTTCAACAGCCGCAACGGTAAGATCCTGACCTCCGGCGATACAATCACCGCCCGCCCAAATCCCCTTCACACTGGTGCGGCGCTCGGCATCAACCTTGATACGGCCGGCTTCAAGCGCCAAGGCATCAGCGCCACCAAGCCCATCGGGAACAAAGAGCTGACCGATAGCCGTAAGCACCATATCGGCCGGCAAAGTATAGTGGCCACCCGTTGGTGTAAGGCGCCCTGCGCTTATCGTTGTTTCGTCAAAGCGCACTGCCGATACTTTACCATTCTCGCTGACAAGGGCTGCGGGTTGAGCGAATGTTTTAAGTGTTACACCATTGGTCTGAGCAATCTCTTGCTCATACGCGCTGGCCTTCATCTCCGACTGACCGCGGCGATAAACAACCGTTACAGTTTCAGCACCGAGTTTTTTCGATTGAACAGCTGCATCAATCGCCGTCATACCACCGCCAATCACCACTACATTGCGTCCGACAGGCAATGCCGAAAGGTCCTTGGCTTGGCGTAACTCGGCAATATATTTAACAGCGTCAACAACGCCTTCTAGGTTTGCCTCGCCCTCAAGGCCTAATTTATTCACGCCTGATAATCCGACGCCGACAAAGACAGCATCAAATTCTTTTCTTAGCGAAGCCATATCAATATTGCAGCCGAGCGCGTGCTTTGTTTTAACCTCGATCCCGCCAAGGGAGAGGATAAAATCGACTTCGCGTTGGGCGAAATCATGCGTCGATTTATAGGCAGCGATGCCATATTCGTTCAGGCCACCGAGCTTGTCTTTCGACTCGAAAATAGTGACTGCGTTTCCGAGTTCAGAAAGCTTGTGCGCGCAGGCAAGACCTGCCGGTCCGCCACCGATGACGGCAATCGTTTTACCCGTCGATGGCGCGCGTTTGAAGGGTTGCTTGCCGCTCGCCATTAAGGCGTCCGTGGCGTGGCGTTGCAACAGACCGATCTTGACGGGCTTGCCCTCGGCATGTTCGCGAACACAGGCCTCCTCGCACAGCGTCTCCGTCGGGCAGACACGGGCGCACATGCCTCCCATAATATTCGCGTTTAAAATGGTCTTGGCGGCACCAATATCGTTGCCAGTCGAGATTTCGCGGATGAAGAGCGGAATATCGATGGACGTCGGGCAGGCCGTCTGACACGGTGCGTCGTGGCAAAAATAGCACCGCTCCGACTCAACAAAAGCCTCATGCTTGGAAAACGGCGCATGGATATCCGAAAAATTGGCCTCATAGTCGGCAGGTGCTAACCGACCCGATTGAATGCCGTCCGCCCGTATCGATCCCATCGTTCCGACCCTCCCGGAATAGCTGCTTCTGCAGAACTTGACCAATTGGTCAAGATTTCCACACGGGTTCGGAAAATTGTCAAGAGATCAAAGTTTAGCGCTGGAAATCGAGGTGGTGGTCGGGGATTTACTGGCCGCTTGGGCCGCCCAAGCGCTGATCAAAACGCCTATGACGACAAGCAAGGCACCAACAACCCGCCAGATCGTAACCGGCCGCGACGGAAATCCGGCGATTGCAAACTGATCAAGTAGAATCGACGCGATGGTTTGCCCCATCACTACGGCGGAAACAAAAACCACGGCCCCTAGCTCGGGCGCCGTCATTAAAGCGACCGTGATAAAGAAAGCACCCAAGGCGCCACCAATCCAGACCCACCACGGTGCGCTATCGAGGCTCGAGAGATTAGGTGGCGTAACCCGAAAAAGGACCAAAAGCGGCACGATGCTGATAATACTGACGGTCAAAGATACCAAAGTCGCCCAAAGCGGATGACCCAGCATTCGCCCTACTTGGGCGTTAAGTCCGGCCTGAACCGTAATTGCCGATCCGCCAAGCGCCGCTAAGACAAGCAAGATTACAAAACGCAGCGCCATGAAGCCTTCTCCGATATGAATAAGGCTCTAGTTTGACATGGGTTTCATCCAAACGCATCCCCGCTTAGCGCAGATCAGCCAAACCTTCCGAAAGCTAAGGACCCGACAATTGCTGATAGAAAGAGCAGGCCGTCATGCGCTCCGAGCCAAAGCGCCGAGGGACGGCCTTCGCGGTGTAAATAGGCCATGGCACCCAAGGTCGCCGTACCCCACCCGAAGCCCGCAATCGATAATGCTAGACCAAACCCGCCGCTATTGACCTGCCATGGCAGTGCCGCTCCACCCACAAGGATCATGGCAAGACCCCAAAGCCCGACCGTGATGCCGCCGCTATGGGCGATCCAACGTCCAATAACAAAGCCCGGGACATACATGGCCGCCAAATGCAGCGCCATCGCCGAGGCAACCATGCCAAAACCTAACCCGCAGCCCGCCATCATCAAAGGAGCCCGCGCCATCAATCCGGTCATCGCAAACCACGCCAACGCCGCCATACAGGTTGCGGCCCAAAAATGGCGAAGCTGCGGCCGCAATTGGGGCGAGGTTTCAGCCTCAATCTCGATCTGTCGGGCGGGTAGGCCTACCGCCAAAGCGAGCGTGATCAAATTCGCCAAGCCCGCCGCACCAAGCCCATAGGCAATCGCCAGTGGGCCAAAGGTCTGCGTCAGGCCTTCCACCATAAACGGGCCCAACAAAGCGCCCATAACGCCCGCGCCAAAAACCAAGCCGCCCGCATGTCCGGCCATCGCGCCCGCATGGCGGTAAAACAGCGCAAAGCCTTGCGCCATGCCCAACCAGAGCGCGGCGATCACCAGCAAGAAAAACTGGCGATCGATAAACGCATAGGCCGCCAGAATGCCCCCCGCGATCCCGAGACTGGCGCCCAAAGAAAAGGCGGCCTTTCGGCCAAACACATCCATGAGGATCGATGCCGGAAATCCTGCCAGTGCCGCCCCCACCAGCAAAGCCAGATAGGGAACCGGAAAAGAGGAAGGGTTCGCTCCAAGCTGCGCGCTCGCTAAAGGCAGTACCGATAGAGTGAGAACCTGGGATAGAACCGATGCACCGAAGGCAAAGGCCATTCGGCCGATAGCGGCACCAACCGGCAATCGATCCAGATCAAGCGGCAATCCGTCGCTGTCACAGCTGCAAAAAATTTGCCCCGCGCGTGTCCTTAATTGATCGACCCGCGCCATCTCAACCGTCCTTCACATCATCATCGTTGAGGATGCGATAGGCCGCGCCATCGAGATCATCATACTGCCCCGATCTGAGCGACCACATAAAGGCCAAAAGGGCCATTAAACCCAATCCGAGGGCAGCAGGAACCAGATAGAGTAAGATCGTCATAGCGATGTACCCCGCGCCGTTCGTACGCGCAGTGCATTGAGCGTTACAAGGATAGACGAGCCCGACATAGCGGCTGCCGCAATCAAAGGCGTTACATGACCACCAATCGCAAGGGGAACAGCGATCAGATTATACACCAATGCCAATAGAAAATTATCGCGCATGATGCGTTGACCCCGTTTGCACAACAGAAGTGTATCACGAACGGCCCCTAACCTATCACCCATAAAAACCGCATCGGCCGTAGCCTGCGTCACATGCGCGCCGGTCGCTGGCGAAAGCGAGACAGAAGCTGCAGCGAGGCTTGGTGCATCATTCAATCCGTCGCCCACCATCAATACCGTCCGGCCTTGGGATTTTAAGCTGTCCAGATAGGCTAGCTTTTCTGCAGGCTTGGCGGCAGCGATCCATTCACCCACGCCAAGCTCATCGGCAAGCGCTTCAACAGGGCTCTTTTGATCGCCCGATAAAATGATGAGCCGATAACCATCCTGCTTGAGTGCCGTAATCGTTTGGACAGCATCGGGCCTTATCACTTGGCCGATTGAAATATAGCCTGCCTCATCGCTTTTTCGAAAACCGATGATCGATTCCTGATCGCGCCATAAGGGGACGGGCAGATTGCAAAAAGCGGGGCTCCCCAATGTGATCATTGTGCCGTTATGCTGAACGCGCACGCCTTCGCCCGTCACTTCTTCAACGCCCGGTAAAACGCCTATCGCGCCAAAGCGATGAACAGCGTAATCGCGAACGGCGCGGGCAAGAGGATGGTGGCTGGCTTGCGCCAATTGTCCAGCCCAACGGAGCGCCTCATCGGACAAATGGCCATGATCAACAAGCCCCGGTTCGGGCAGCGTCAACGTACCCGTCTTATCAAAAACAATGGTATCGACCGCCGCCATCCGCTCGATCACATCGCCTGATTTCATCAAAATACCGCGACGGAATAAAGCGCCTGCCACAACCACTTGGACGGTAGGGGCCGCCAACGCCAATGCGCAGGGGCAGGTGATGATGAGCACCGCAATCGCGATGATCAGAGAATCATGAACACTCATGCCCAGCGCTATCCACCCCATAGCGGTTAAAGCGGCGGCTATATGGACAACAGGTGCATAAATTTGCGCGACGCGATCGGCGAACTGCACATAGCGGCTTTTGGCTAATACGGCATTGTCGATCAATCGTTCAATATCCGCCAGAAGGGTCGCTTCGCCTGCGGCGGAGACTCTTACCTGAAGCAGTGTTTCGCCGTTTAACGTTCCAGCAAAAACATGGTCTCCTTCCGTACGTTTTATCCGTGCCGTCTCGCCCGTCACTAGGCTCTGATCGATATGCGAGGCACCTTGAACAATCAGGCCATCCACCGCAAATCGTTCGCCGGGCTTCACAAGGATCAAGTCCCCTTCAAGAAGCGCTTCCGATGGCAGCTCGGAATAGGTTCCATCCGCATTCAACCGCGTAGCAACGGGGACCCTCAAGGCAGCCAGATTAGCCGCTGCCGCCCTCGTGCGTTTCCGCATGGCGTGATCGAGAACACGGCCCGACAGTAAAAAGAAAATCAGCATCAGAGCCGAGTCAAAATAAGCATGTTCGGCATGATGTGCCGTCTCATAAACAGACATGCCCAAAGCCAAGGAGATGCCGATTGAAATCGGCACATCCATATTCATTCGCCGCTCGCGAAGCGCATTGGCCGCGCTATAAAAAAAGGGCTGACCCGAAAACCCTGCTGCAGGCAATGCAATAAGAGCAGAAAGCCAATGGAAAAGATCACGCGTTTCCGGCGTAATATCCGTTACATTTCCGGCCCAAACGGAAATCGAAAGCAACATCACATTGATGGCCGCAAAGCCGGAAACGGCTAAGCACCGCAAAAGCCATTTGGTGCGTCGGTCCTCATCGGACTCCGTGCGGTCTGAGGTAAAAGGCGCAACGCGATATCCCAAGCGTTCAAGCGTTTCAATGGCAGGCGTTGGATCGCAATCGGGCGCCGTCCACTCGGTCGAGAGTCGTCGGGTTGTAAAATTGAGCCGCGCGCTGACAAGGCCGGGTGTTAAGCGAAGCGAGTGTTCAATCGTTGCGATGGAATCGGCGTTGACAATACCCTCAATGGCCAGATCAAGGGTCGGCCGTCCTTTATTGCCTTGTCTTAAAAAGGCAGAATAGTCGGCCGTTGTGGACACCCTATTTAGTCCTTTTTATGCGCTAGTGAAGAATGACGCGATTAATTGACCGGTACACCGTTGCACCATCGCTTTCGGCCACAATCGCTACGTCCCACTGCCCGGCCTCGGCGCTCGTTACACCACTATATTTTCCCTGTCCCTCGCTAACAAGAGAAAGAAGATGATCGCGCTTGGAATCGATGGGTGAGCGCAGTGCCGCTTTAATGATAAGATTATCCAAAGGCTGTGACGCCGCATCGTTGAGTGTAACCTTCATGCCGACAGATCCATCAGCCGCACGCTCCATGCGAACGTCAACATTCCACCCGCGAGAAGCCTGGATCTTGGCCTCCGAAATGGCACGGTTAAAGGCCAGTCCGCTTTCATAAGGCTTTTCGGTTTGCATGCCGCTAAACGTATGGATCGCATAATAAGCCATCACAAAATTGACGGCCATAATGACGCCAAAAAAACTGACAATGATAAAAAAGACCTTCCAACCCGTAAGCCGGAAATTGGATTTCGATTGTTTCACCACTTCTATCCCGATCATTGAACCAACTCCTTTGTCATCCTCAAACCGGTGCGTGGTCAATGGATACTGTGCGGCGTACGAAAGAAATCGCGCGCAACGGCGATGCGCCCGTCGTGAATATCTTGGATTTGAAATTCCAGACTGGCCGGCTCACCTTCACGGTTATCCTCCTCGCCCGCACGAACCAAGACCCGCATTTCGCGTGTTTGATCTGCACCAACGCTGATCGAGGGTAGGCCACCAATTTCACCCTCACCACCGATAATCTCGATATGGGCTTCGTGCAATCCGTCAACCTTCAACGTGAAGGTCTGCGGAGCAGTGAGCATATTGGCGATCCGTACGGTGTAGCCATTTCGAATATGGCCATCCGATAATTTGACGAAAATCGGATTTCGGTCATGAATAACATTCACCGTAAACGGCGCGCGGTTAACCAACGTATACGCCATCACAGCGCCAATCACCACGATCATAACCGTATATAATACTGTTCGCGCTCGTATGGGCTTAAAGACTTCACTTAACCCGCTTTGACGCCGCTTAATATTGACGTCGGTATCATAAGCAATCAAGCGAATTGGGCGTTCAATTTTGGCCATAACATCATCGCACGCATCAATGCACAGCCCGCATTGGATGCATCCGAGATTGGGCCCCTGACGGATATCAACACCGGTCGGACAAACAGCAACGCATTGCTGGCAATCAATGCAATCACCAGCGGGCTCGCCTAAGCTCCGGGCATGGGTTGCTTTTTTGAGCGACATGCGCGGTTCACCGCGATCATATCGATAGGTGACGTTCAACGCATGCTCATCGGTCAATGCCGCTTGGATGCGTGGCCATGGGCACATGTAAAGACATACTTGCTCACGCATCAGACCAGCAAACGTATAGGTCGTGAACGTCAGAACAAAAATGGAGATATAGGCGATCGGTTCCGCCCGAAATGTTGCCAATTCAATGACCAAAGTAGGTGCATCGGCAAAATATAAAACCCAAACGCCGCCCATCCACCACGCAAGCAATAGCCAGATGGAATGCTTTAATAGTTTCAGAGAAAACGTTTCTAAATTGGTGGGCTGCGCATCACGGTGCATCCGCTCCCGCCGATCCCCTTCAATTAGGCGTTCGACGGCCATAAACAAATCGGTCCAAACGGTTTGCGGGCAAAGATAGCCGCACCAAATGCGCCCGGCCATGGCATTCATCAAGAAAAGGACGAGGGCCGCGAGGATCAGTAAGCCCGTTAGATAATAGACTTCCTGCGGCCAAATTTCGATAAAGAAAAAATAAGCGCGGCGATGGGGTAAATCAACGAGCACAGCTTGGGATGGCGCATTCGGCCCGCGATCCCAGCGAACAAACGGCAAAAAATAATAAATGCCGAGGGTCACCACCAGAATAAGCCATTTTATCCGGCGATAAAATCCCTTTACCGCTTGGGGATAAATTTGCTTTCGGGCGGTGTAAAGCGGCTCTTCCGGTTCGTCTAAATGCGGATCAAAAGCAGGAGCGAGAGACATTTTGGTTCCTAATCTAGGTTGGATCGACTCTCTCTGGCCGATCGCAAGATTTGATTACTGCCCGCCTCCCAGCGTGTGCACATAAACAGCAAGCGATTTAATCGTCGGCGCGTCAAGACGCGTGGACCAAGCCGGCATGACACCGCCACCACCCAGCGTGATACGTTCCATGATCAAAGCCTTGTCCGGTCCATAGAGCCATACTTTATCATTTAATTTCGGCGCGCCAACCTCTTGGTTACCTTCGCCGCTATCACCGTGACAGGCCGCACAATTTGCCGCAAAGACCGATTGTCCAAGTGCTAAATCCGATCCCTTTTCAGTGGGTAGGCCCGACAGCGAGCGAACATAATCGGCGGTCGCGCTTATTTCATTGGGCTTCAACGTGCCATCCTTACCAAAGGCGGGCATCATGCTCGAACGCGTGTCTTTGTCGGCGTCCCACCGAATGCCATGTTGCAGCGTCGTGTGGATGGCCTCCAAACTTCCGCCCCAAAGCCAATCGTCATCGTTCAAATTCGGATAGCCTTTTGAGCCTTGCGCGCCGGCGCCATGGCATGGCGAGCAATTAACGGCGAAAGCAGCCGCGCCCTGTGCTCGGGCGAAAGAAAGCAATTCAGGTGTTTTCTCGATATCGGCCAGAGAGGCAGCTTCAATCTTTGCCGTCATTGGGCCACGCAAGGTTTGCAGGCCCTTAACATCGGCCACCACCGCCTCACGCGACGACCAGCCCAAAACACCTTTGGTGAACGACGAGACGAGTGGAATAGCCGGATAGGCAATCCAATAGGCAAAAGCCCAAACAATGCAGGCATACCACGTCCAAAGCCACCAGCGCGGCAAAGGTGTGTTTAATTCCTGGATACCGTCCCATTCATGACCTGTCGTACCGTAGCCGCTTTTGTCATCGGTTTTTTTTGCATGAGAATCTTGCATGACTTAGTCCTCTGAAAGCGGGATACGGGCGGCGTGATCGAACAAATCTCGCTTTGAAGGCCAGAGCGCATAAACCATGACCATCAAAAAGATCAGGGCGAAATACGCCATACCCCAAGACGCAGCGAATGATGACAGCATGTCAAATGTTGAATTACCTTCCATGATGCGACCTCACCTAATATTCGCTTTGTCGTCATAGAGTTTGAAATCAACCTGCGTGCCCAAAAGCTGCAGATAAGCGATCAACGCATCGGCCTCGGTTAGGCGGCCGACATTGCCACCCAGATCGCGGCTAATGGCTTTCGGATAGCGCTTGGTGAAAGCGGCGGTTGCAGCATCATCCGCCGAGCCTTGTGTTTTAGCGTCCGATACCGCTGACTTAATCATCTCAGCGGTATAGGGAACGCCTTCGACAGCCAATACGGCCATGTTGTCGCCGATGTGAGACATATCGACAAGATTTTGCTCAAGCCATGGATAGCCGGGCATAATCGAGGCTGGAACAACCGAGCGTGGATTACGCAAATGATCGCGGTGCCAATCATCGGAATATTTGCCGCCAACGCGCGCCAAATCAGGCCCGGTGCGCTTTGATCCCCATTGGAACGGATGATCATACATGCTCTCGGCAGCAAGTGAGTAATGGCCATAGCGCTCCACTTCGTCGCGCAAAGGACGGATCATTTGCGAGTGGCAATTATAGCAGCCTTCGCGCACATAAATATTGCGCCCCGTTAATTCGAGCGGCGTCAGAGGTCTAATTCCGTCGACCTGCTCAATCGTGCTTTTCAAATAAAAGAGCGGCAAGACTTCGACGAGACCGCCAATCGAAATTGCGATGAGAATACCGATCACGAGAATGATCGAATTCTTCTCAAAGATTTGATGCCGTTGCCAAAGCGAGGGTGAGTGTGAGGTAGGATGTGTCATGTGCTGATATCCTTATTCGCCGGGAACAAGTGCCGCGCGGTTGCCAACAGCAGCCGGTTCAGGCGAACGAATGGTCATGTAAATATTATAGACCATGATGATCGCACCGATGAGGAACATACCTCCCCCAAGGGCGCGGATAATATACATCGGATGCATTGCTTCACTCGTCTCGACGAAGGAATATTCGAGGAAGCCGAGCGCCGTATAAGCACGCCACATCAAGCCTTGCATGATGCCCGCAACCCACATCGCGCTGATGTAGAAAACAATGCCGATGGTCGACACCCAGAAGTGCCAGTTAACGAGCTTCAGCGAATACACTTCACGCTTGTTCCAGAGCCACGGAACGAGGCAATAAATCGCGCCGAATGAAACATAGGCTACCCAGCCCAACGCACCGGAATGCACATGGCCAATGCCCCAATCGGTGTAATGGCTCAACGAGTTGACCGATTTGATCGACATCATCGGGCCTTCGAACGTCGCCATGCCATAGAATGCGACAGAAACCACCATCATGCGCAAGACCGGATCGGTCCGCAGCTTGTCCCATGCGCCGGACAACGTCATCAACCCATTGATCATGCCACCCCATGACGGCATCCAAAGCATGATCGAAAACGTCATACCCAGCGTCTGCGCCCAATCCGGCAAGGCCGTGTAATGGAGGTGATGCGGACCTGCCCAGATATACATGAAGATCAAAGCCCAGAAATGGATGATCGACAGGCGATAGGAATAAACGGGCCGCTCCGCACGCTTTGGTATGAAGTAGTAAACGATGGCCAAAAAGCCCGCGGTCAAGAAAAAGCCCACGGCATTATGGCCGTACCACCACTGGATCATGGCATCCTGGACGCCTGACCAGACGATGTAGGATTTCGACGAGAAGATCGAAACCGGAATAGCCGCGTTATTGCCGAGATGCAGCACGGCGACCGTCACAATGAAAGCGAGATAGAACCAATTGGCGACATAAATATGTGGCTCTTTGCGCTTCCAAAGCGTGCCAAGGAAGACGAGCAAATAGGTCACCCACACAATCGTGAGCCATGAGTCCGAATACCATTCAGGCTCCGCATATTCTTTGCCTTGCGTAATGCCGAGGAGATATCCCGTTCCCGCAATGACGATGAAGAAATTATACCCGAGCACAACAAACCATGGCGCAAGATCGCCTGCTAGCCGCACGCGGCAGGTCCGTTGCACAACATAAAAAGAGGTCGCTAGCAGCACATTGCCGCCAAAGGCGAAAATGACCGCCGATGTATGCAGCGGACGCAAACGACCAAAGCTGGTCCAGGGGAGGTCCAGATTGAAAAGAGGCCACGACAATTCAAGCGCGATATAGAGGCCCACCGTGAATCCGGCGATGCCCCAAAACAAAGCGGCAAGGGTCGCGAATTTCACGGGCCCGAAATTATAATTCGGCTTCCCGTCGATTTCCTGAGGCGTATGGGCAGGCCTGGCAAAATAATTGTTCCCGATGGCAAAGACACCGGCAATCGCCGCCGCGGCGAAAAGATAGGCATGAAAGGCAAATTCGGGCGTCCACGCCTTCGCTGCCACAAAGATGGCGCCAACCGCGATCAAGGCCAGAACAAACGACAGCCCCAATTCACCAAAGGAGAGCTTCTTTTCTGTAATACCGTCCATAATGCCTCAACCCCGCTTCATTTGACGACACGAATCAAAAATCGATAATCGCCCCACTTTAAACGGAAGCGTGGCCTAAGCGGAAATCGACAGCATTGATGCAAATCAAAGGAGGGCCCAAACCCTCTAAGACGAACGTATAATAAACGCCGTCACGCCGGATCAGGCGATGGCGTGCTGCTCAAAATAAGCAGCGTCGATAAAGCGGATTCCGTCCGGCACAATCACCAGCCTTCGGTCCCGCTGCATCTGATTGATCACCCGGCTGACCGTTTCAATCGTCAGTCCGAGATAATCGGCAATATCCTGACGCCCCATCGGCAACCGGATCAAACCGAGCTCGTGCCCCTCAACCCGCGTCCAACGGCGCTTCATCACCATCAAAAAGGAGGCGATTTTCTCCTCGGCCGTTAATCGGCCCAGCAACACCATGTGATCCTGCGCCAAGGACAATTCATGGGTTGCAAATTCATGCATCCGCTTCATCAGATGTGGCTTTTGCTCGCTAAAATCGTCAAATGTCGAGCGTTTGAAGCGGCAGGCTTTAACGTCCGTCACGGCTTCGGCTGAAAATTTCCATTGTTTTTGAAGGGCTAAGCCCAAAAAATCACCCGGCAAGGCAAATCCCGTGATTTGTCGACGGCCATCCGGCAGAGAGCGCACAAGCCGCACAACGCCCGATGTGACGTTATAGACGGATATGCTCTCGTCTTCTTCCCGAAAAAGCGTGGATTTCTCTTCAAAAACAGAGTCACCCGACATGCCTTCCAAAAACGACAATTCCTCCTGATCAAGCGCCGAGCAGATGCTCAAGCGCCGGATGCTACAAAAGCGGCAGTCATCCCCTAAAACGTGATGCCCACAGGCGCTATGCGGGTTCGGCTCCGAAAATCCGACGCTATTATCCATCATTGATCCCGAATCCAGCTCGTCAGATCTAACACATTATCAGAAAAACACCGGTCAACCTAGGCCTTAACCGAAATTGCTGGATTGCATAAATCCAAACACTTTCAACCGCCTGACAATGAATTTGCTAAGAAAGGCGTGATCCGGTAATCGACTTTAGTCTTATAGGCCGTCTTGGCACAATTTTTGGTTTACGAAAGAGCGGTTTTTCGGCTTCGGAAGGTTTCAAAAAGGTATTTTCATATGAATGATGTTCATGATCCCGCTCAACATACGCAACTGACCGAGGCGGAAAAAGACCGCCCCTTGCGGGAAGACATCAGGCTCTTGGGCCGCCTTCTTGGCGATACGGTGCGCGAGCAGGAAGGCGAGGCGATTTATCAGATTGTCGAGGAAATTCGCCAGACTTCCATTCGGTTTCACCGCGATAATGATGCCCCGGCGCGGGATGAATTAGAGGCTATTCTGGATGGCCTGACGCCCGCTCAAACGATCCAAATCGTCCGTGCCTTTGGCCATTTTTCGCATCTCGCCAATATTGCCGAAGACCAGCATCACATCCGCCGCACCCGCGCGCACGCCATTGCCGGCTCGGCCCCGCGGACGGGATCCTTGGTCTATGCCCTCGATCATGCCCGAAAAATGGGCTTCGGCGTGCCAGAATTACAGGCATTTTTTAATTCCGCCCATATCAGTCCTGTCCTCACCGCCCACCCGACCGAGGTTCGCCGCAAAAGCACGCTCAACCGCGAGCTTGGCATCGCTGAGCTTCTCGAACGCCGCGATCGTATGGTTGCAACGCCGGAGGAAAAGGAAGCGCTTGAGGAGCGTTTGCGGCGCGACATCGTTACGCTCTGGCAAACAAACCTGCTTCGCGAAACCAAATTGACGGTTCTTGATGAGGTTCTAAACGGCCTTTCCTATTACGATTACACCTTCCTGCGTGAATTGCCCCGCCTGCACTCCATGCTCGAAGATCAGCTTCAAGCGCTGGATCCTGACGGCAAAACACATGAAATCGAAAGCTTTTTGCGCATTGGCAGCTGGATTGGAGGCGATCGCGACGGTAATCCATTTGTGACGGCGGAAGTGCTCGAAAGCACCCTTTCCATGCATGCCAAGCGAATTTTCCGCTTCTATATCGAAGAAGTGGACAAATTATCGCGGGAATTGCCGCTCAGCGATGGCATTATCAACGTATCGGATGCCGTCCGCACTTTGGCCGACATGTCACCTTCCGCATCGCCGCATCGCCAGCGGGAACCCTATCGCCGCGCTCTTTCAGGCATTCAGGCGCGGGTCGTCGCCACCGCACAGGAAGTCGCCGGTCTTTCAGGCGTTGGTCGCGCTGGAAATGCAGCGCCCTATCAATCGGCCGCCGAATTCCAAGCCGATCTCGATCGGATCGATGAATCGCTGCGGCAGCACGGATCGGCCATCCTCACCCGCGGAAGGTTGCGTCTTTTGAGGCGCGCCGTCGATTGTTTCGGGTTCCATCTCGCCATTGTCGATCTTAGGCAAAACTCAGCCGTTCATGAACGGACGATTGCAGAACTGCTAGAGGCCGTCTCACCGGGCACATCGTATCTTGATCTTTCGGAAGACAAGCGAATTGCGCTTTTAACCAAAGAGCTTAAATCGGCCCGCCCTTTGATTTCGCCCCATATCCGATACTCGGAAGAAACCGCGGGCGAAATTGCCGTCTTCAAAACGGCCGCCGCAGCGCACGCCCGATACGGCCGCGAGGTGATCGCCAATTGCATCATCTCGAAGGCCGAAGGCGTTTCCGACATGCTGGAATTGGCCGTTCTTTTGAAAGAAGTGGGCCTTTTGGCTGCTGACGGCTCAGCGCACGTCAATGTCATCCCGCTCTTTGAAACCATCGGCGATTTGCAAGCCTGCGCCGCCGTGATGGAACAGGCCTTCTCGAACTCTGCCTATCGCGCTTTGGTCAAAAACCGTGGCGACATGCAGGAAGTCATGCTCGGCTATTCCGACAGCAACAAAGATGGCGGTTTCGTCACCTCCGGCTGGGAACTGTATAAGGCCGAGATTCAACTCATCGACGTCTTCCGCAAACACGGCGTCGCGATGCGTCTGTTCCACGGTCGCGGCGGTTCTGTCGGTCGTGGCGGCGGCCCAAGCTATGATGCGATTTTGGCGCAGCCAGGCGGCGCGGTAAGCGGCGCCATTCGCATTACCGAGCAGGGAGAAATCATCGCGTCGAAATATTCGAACGCTGAAGTCGGACGCCGCAATCTCGAAATTCTAGCCGCAGCAACGCTTGAAGCATCGCTCCTGCATCCCGACCAACCCGCACCAAAACCCGATTATTTGACCGCCATGGATGAATTATCGGACGCGGCCTTCAAAGCCTATCGCGGGCTCGTCTATGAAACGCCGGGATTTGTCGATTATTTCTGGTCATCCACCGTGATCACCGAAATTGCGACCCTCAATATTGGCTCGCGCCCGGCGTCCCGCACCAAAACCCGGAAAATTGAGGATTTACGCGCTATTCCTTGGGTGTTTAGCTGGGCGCAAGCGCGCATCATGCTACCCGGCTGGTATGGCTTCGGCTCCGCCGCAAAAGCCTTTGTCGCCCGGCATCCGGAAAAGGGCTTGAGCCTCTTGCAGGATATGGCCAAGGAATGGCCTTTCTTCCGGACGCTCCTGTCCAATATGGACATGGTGCTTTCTAAAAGCTCGATCGCGATTGCGTCCCGTTACGCCGAACTTGTGCCCGATGAAGCGTTAAGAGAAGCCATCTTTGGCCGCATCCGCCAAGAATGGTCGGATTCCATCGAAATGCTCTTAGCCATTACCGGTCAATCGAAACTGCTCGAAGCCAACCCTCTGCTCGACCGCTCGATCCGGAATCGGTTTCCTTATCTCGATCCGTTGAACCATGTGCAGGTCGAGTTGTTGAAGGAACATCGCTCCCATCCGGGCGATGCACGCGTGCTGCAGGGCATTCAATTGACCATCAACGGCGTTTCGGCAGGCTTGAGAAACAGCGGGTGATTTGGTTGGAGATCGTCATTGCGAAGCAATGACGGCTGAAAAATCGCGCTGGTCTATTATAGGGCGAGGGATTATCTGACGGGTACGAGGTGGAGTTTTTCATAATGTCGCATTTGCTTGTTCATCCCACGGCGCCAGAGGGCAATGGCCGTATCCTATCCGTGACGCCGCAATCGGCGGGATGGACCTATGTCGGCTTCGAGGTTTACCGTCTGAAAGCAGGCCAAAGCCTCGCCCATGCAACACAAGGCAACGAGATGTGCCTCGTGATCCTCTCAGGCCGCGCGACCATTCGCGCGGGCGGACTTGAGTGCGGTACACTCGGGGAACGCGCGAATGTTTTCGAGGGCTTGCCATGGTCGGTCTATGTTCCTGCGCAATCGGATTATGCGATCAAGGCTGAAAGCGATTGCGAAATTGCAGTATGCGCGTGCCCCTCCAAAGGCGGATTAGCACCCCGCGTCATCCCACCCTCCGAAGTCGGCGAGGAAACGCGCGGGCAAGGCACCAACACCCGCCATGTCCGTAATATTTTACCGGATATCTCGCCTTTTGCCGAAAATTTGCTGGTGGTTGAAGTGATTACGCCGGGCGGTAATTGGTCGAGTTATCCGCCGCACAAGCACGATACCGATGATTATCCCAATGAAACCTATTTGGAAGAAACCTATTATCATCGCTTGAACCCGCCACAGGGCTTCGGCTTCCAGCGCGTCTATACCGATGACGGCTCGCTCGATGAAAGCTTCGCCATCAAGGATGGCGATGTCGTTTTAGTGCCAAAGGGCTTCCACCCCGTCGCCGCGCCGCATGGCTTTGATCTCTATTATCTCAACGTGATGGCCGGCCCGAAAAAGGCCTGGAAATTCACAATGTCGAAGGACCACGCGCATATCGGGTGGACGTCGACGGCGACGAAGTAAGCTTCAAGCAAACCGCGCGCGCATGCCTGCTGTCAGCTCGACAATAAAATCATGCACCAGCCGCACGCGGGCAAGCTCGCGCACGTCTTCGTGGGTGACGATCCAGTAAGCACGTTTCACGCTGTAGTCCGGCAGGATGCGCTTGAGCGATGGATCGTCTTTCACGACATAATCATGCAGCACGCCGATGCCCGCGCCCGCTTTGACCGCCTCAATCTGGCCGATCATGCCCGCGCATTCAAACCGGCGTTCGGGCGTGATTTTCAATTCGCCCAGATAATCGAGCGCATCCGTAAACAATAGATCACGCACATAGGTCACGATGCGATGAGAGGATAAATCCTCAATCGTCTGGATTGGTGCTGCGCCTTTAAGATAGGCTTGGCTACTATAAAGGCTCAAGCGGTAATCGGTCAGTTTGCGGATCGCGAGTTTGCCTTCCACCGGCGGCTCGATGGTCACCGCAATATCGGCCTCCCGTTTGGCCAGCGAAAAAGCGCGCGGTAGCGGCACGAGCTGCACCGTCAGCCCCGGATGCTGATCGAGAAAGGCAGGCAGGTGGCGGGCCAACACATAGGTGCCAAACCCATCGGGTGCGCCCACCCGCACGGTGCCGTTGATCGCCACATCCTTGCCGCTAAATTCGGCCTGCGCGCGCAAAAGCTCCGTTTCAATCCGCTCGGCGGTGACCAAAAAGCCCTCGCCTGCTTCGGTTAGGCTGCAGCCGCTGGTGCGCCGTTCAATCAGCTTGGCCCCGAGCCGATTTTCGAGCGCCGTCATGCGGCGGCTGACCGTTGTATGGTCAAGATCAAGGCTTT
The DNA here is from genome assembly GCA_947455025.1 of Hyphomicrobiales bacterium. GTDB lineage: Bacteria > Pseudomonadota > Alphaproteobacteria > Rhizobiales > Beijerinckiaceae > CAIUPE01. The sequence continues at coordinate 25,382 of CANGLU010000015.1, read as the reverse complement.
TGGCTGCCCCGAGCATTTGGCCCGAACGCGCCACCGCCAGAAACACCCGTATCAGATCCCAATCCATGCTCAATCGCCTTACCGAAATTCTGCACAATGGTTGCGCATATCAGCTTATTGTTGTGCATAATAACATAGGTCATAAGGATGCCAACGCAATTCCAAAGGGAGAAACCACCATGATTCAGGAACTCACGCATTTTATTGGCGGCAAGCATGTGAAGGGCACATCCGGCCGTTTCGCCGATGCCTTCTGGCCGATGACGGGCGAGCTCGCCTCGAAAGTACCTTTGGCCTCCAAGGCCGAAGTTCGCGCAGCCGTTGAAAACGCCAAAGCCGCGCAGCCTGCTTGGGCTGCGACGAACCCGCAGCGCCGCGCCCGCGTGATGATGCGTTTTCTTGAGCTGGTCCACGCTGAATATGACAGCCTCGCCACGCTGCTCGCCAAAGAGCACGGCAAGACGGTTGCGGATGCCAAGGGTGATATCCAGCGCGGCCTCGAAGTGGTCGAATTCTGCATCGGCGCACCTCAAATGCTCAAGGGTGAATTCACCGATGGTGCAGGCCCCGGCATCGACATGTATTCCATGCGCCAGCCGCTTGGCGTTGTGGCCGGCATTACGCCGTTCAACTTCCCTGCGATGATCCCGCTCTGGAAATGCGCGCCAGCGATTGCGGCAGGAAACGCGTTCATCTTGAAGCCATCCGAGCGTGATGTCGGCGTGCCGCTGCGCATTGCTGAATTGTTCATTGAGGCCGGTCTACCCGCAGGCATCCTCAATGTCGTGCAAGGCGACAAGGAAGCCGTTGACGCGTTGCTCGACGATCAAGATGTGAAAGCCATCGGCTTTGTCGGCTCCACGCCGATTGCCGAATATGTTTACACCCGCGGCACGGCAGCGGGTAAGCGCGTGCAATGCTTCGGCGGCGCGAAGAACCACATGGTCATCATGCCCGATGCCGATATGGATCAGGTCGTCGACGCGCTGATGGGTGCCGGCTATGGCTCTGCAGGCGAGCGCTGCATGGCGATTTCGGTTGCGGTTCCGGTTGGTAAAGCAACGGCGGATCGTTTGGTCGAAGCGCTTATTCCGCGCGTTGAAAGCCTCAAGGTTGGCACCTCGCTCGATCCAGCAGCTGATTTTGGTCCCGTCGTGACCAAAGAGCATCTCGCCAAGGTGAAGTCCTATGTCGATATCGGCGTGGCCGAGGGCGCGAGCCTCAAGGTCGATGGTCGTAACTTCAAGCTGCAAGGCTATGAGAATGGCTACTACATGGGTGGTTGCCTGTTCGACAATGTCACCAAGGACATGCGCATCTATAAGGAAGAAATCTTTGGGCCCGTGCTCTCCGTCGTGCGCGCCAAGGATTACGCCGAGGGTCTCGCGCTCTGCAACGATCACGAATACGGCAATGGCGTCGCGATCTATACGCGTGACGGCGATGCAGCACGTGATTTTGCCTCCAAGGTGCAGGTCGGCATGGTCGGCATCAATGTGCCAATTCCGGTGCCGCTGGCTTACTACACCTTCGGCGGCTGGAAGCGCTCGGGCTTTGGTGATTTGAACCAGCACGGTCCCGATGCGTTCCGCTTCTATACCAAGACAAAGACGGTCACCTCGCGTTGGCCATCGGGCATCAAGGATGGTGCGGAGTTCGTTATCCCAACGATGCGCTAATCTTGGTCCTAGTGATCCTCTTAAAGGCGTCCCACGAGGGGCGCCTTTTTCTTTTGGTGAATCGGGTTCAATAAATCCTTGACCGGCCATCAGCACTGGGTCTTGCTCTTCTCATGACCCGCGTTTCTAATGTTGCCCATTCTATGCTACCCGAGATTTTCCAATCGTGGTTTGCCGCACGCGGCTGGCAACCTCGCGCGCATCAATTGGAATTGCTCGACAACGCCTCGCAGGGTCGATCGACTTTGCTCGTCGCTCCAACCGGCGCCGGTAAAACGCTCGCAGGCTTTCTGCCGAGCTTAGTAGATTTATCGTCGCTTACGCCCAGTGCGCTCAAAAAGCGCGGCCTCCACACGCTCTACATCTCGCCGCTCAAGGCCCTCGCGGTTGATATTGCGCGCAATCTCGAAACCCCCGTTTCGGAAATGGGCCTGCCCTTCACCATCGAAACGCGCACAGGCGACACGCCGGCGCATAAACGCGCACGGCAGGCGGAGCGACCACCGCATATTTTGCTCACGACACCAGAGCAACTCGCGCTCCTTTTGGCCCATCGCCACGCGAGCCAACTTTTTGCCGATCTTAAAACCGTTATCCTTGATGAGTTGCACGCTCTGGTTACGTCTAAACGTGGCGATTTGCTTGCCCTCGATTTGGCGCGACTTCATCGCCTATCGCCATCGCTGGTCACCATTGGACTTTCGGCTACCGTTCGCGAACCCATCGATTTGCAGCGATACCTTGTGCCTCAACTAAAAAATCAGGCTCACCAATCCGAACTGGTTTGCGTCACGGGTGGCGCGCAAGCAAAAATCGGTATTTTAAAAAGTGCGAAGCGCCTGCCACTGGCGGGTCATACGGCGCTCGCTTCCATGCCTGAAATTTATAAAGCGATTACTGCGCATCATATGACGCTCGTCTTCGTCAACACCCGCATGCAAGCCGAATTTGTTTTTCAGGAATTATGGAAATTAAACGACGCCTCGCTTCCAATCGCATTGCATCATGGCTCGCTCGATGTCGGTCAACGCCGCAAGGTTGAAGCAGCCATGGTTTCCGGCACCTTACGCGCGATCGTATGTACGGCAACGCTTGATCTCGGCATTGACTGGGGAGACGTCGATCTGGTGATCAATGTCGGCGCTCCCAAAGGCGCAAGCCGTCTTATGCAACGCATCGGGCGCTCGAACCATCGCTTTGATGAGCCGTCCCAAGCGCTTTTGGTTCCGGCTAATCGCTTTGAAGCCCTTGAATGCCAGGCGGCATTGGGTGCCGTTGAAGCCGCCGCGCAAGATACGCCCGATGCGCGGATCGGCGCGCTTGATGTGCTCGCTCAGCACATTCTAGGCATGGCATGTGCCGATGGGTTTAACACGGATGAATTATACGACGAGATCTGTACCGCTTCGCCCTATGCGACACTGACACGAGAAGATTTTGATCGCACATTGGATTTTGCTGCCACCGGCGGCTACTCCCTTAGGGCTTACGAGCATTTCGCCAAAATCAAACAGGGCCGCGATGGCATTTGGCGGATCGCAACGCCGCGCGCGGCTCAGCACTATCGTATGAACATCGGTACGATTGTTGAATCGACCATGCTCAAGGTTCGCCTTGGCCGTATGACCAAAGCAGGCACCCCGCAACGTGGGGGGCGTGTGCTAGGAGAGGTCGAAGATTATTTCGCAGAAGGGTTGGTCTTAGGCGATACGTTTATCTTTGCGGGCGAGGTCCTTCGGTTCGAAGGGCTCATCGGCAATGAAGTCATTGTTACGCGGGCAGCGAAGGGCGTTGATCCTAAAATTCCGGCCTATGCGGGTGGCAAATTTCCGCTTTCAACCTTTCTGGCCGAACGCGTTCGAGCGATGCTCGCCAATGAAAAAGAATGGGAGAGTTTACCGCCCGAGGTTTCCCAATGGCTTGAATGGCAAAAAGAAAAATCCGTGTTGCCTAAGAAAGGCGAATTATTGGTTGAAAGCTTTCCAAGCGGTGACCGTTTTTATCTCGCGCTTTATCCGTTTGAAGGCCGTCTGGCCCATCAAACACTCGGCGTTCTTCTAACGAAACGGTTAGAGCGAGCGCGGATGAAGCCTCTCGGTTTTGTTTGTAATGATTTTGGCATTTGTGTTTGGGCCTTATGCGATCTTGGTGAAGCGATGCGAAATAATAGCTTATCGCTTGATGATTTACTGCACGAAGACATGTTGGGTGACGATCTGGAAGAATGGCTTTCTGACAGTTCAATTATGAAACGGGCCTTCCGCTATTGCGCTGTCATTTCAGGGCTCATTGAACGCCGACATCCGGGACAAGAAAAATCAGGCCGGCAAGTCACGGTCTCAACCGATTTGGTTTATGATGTTTTGCGTCGGCATGAACCAGACCATATCCTGTTAAAGGCCGCACGCGCCGATGCTGCATCGGGGCTCTTAGATCTTAAGCGGTTGGGCGATATGTTGAAGCGTATCCGAGGGCATGTTGTTTTCAAAGCACTTGAAAAAGTATCCCCTCTTTCGGTAGCCGTTCTTCTCGAAATTGGTCGTGAATCCGTCTATGGCGAAGCCGCAGAAGATTTATTAGCGGATGCAGAGCGATCACTGCTCGAAGAGGCGATCGGATGAACAAAGAAAGCGCGCAACAATCCGCTATCTTATCCATTGGTGGTTTACGTCTTACTCCAGACGCATCAGGCGTTCTCTATGAGTCTCATGAAAAATTGCTTATCGTATCCGATTTGCACCTTGAAAAGGCATCATCCTTGGCGCGTCGCGGCTCACTGCTTCCGCCCTATGACACGCTCGATACATTAAAGCGTCTATCCTTGGTTGTGGACCGACTTCGCCCTCAAACGATCATTTCTCTCGGTGACACCTGGCATGACACGCATGGCCCTTCGCGAATGAGCGATGATAACGCTGCAATTTTTACAGCGTTGCGTAAGAATATGGATTGGATTTTTATTACTGGAAATCATGATCCCGATCCGCCACATTTTTCATCGGCACGGGTAATGGATGAAATCCAGATGGGTGGTGTTCATTTCCGGCATGAGCCAAAAATTAAGATTACAGAGCCCGAAATTGCAGGCCATTTACACCCTGCCGCTAAACTACGTGCGAAGGGCCGATCCATTCGCCGAAAATGTTTTATCAGCGATTCCACCCGCTGTATTTTACCTGCCTTTGGAAGTTTAACAGGTGGACTAAACGTTCTCGATAAAGCGTTTGATCCGCTTTTTCCGGAGCAAAAATTTCTAACGCATATTGTGAGTTCGGACCAATTGTTTACCGTTGGCCCCCAGTCGCTCGTATCCGATTAGCTCTTATTGCGCCAAAAGGGCACCGAGCAGACTGGTCACGGCAATTGCTGTTAATCCAACACGAAGCTTTCCGTACCAACGCGGTGCTCCGCCGGCCAAGACGAGGCCGATATCGGAAACGCCAAGCGCTAAAAAGATACCGATCAACATCATCAAATCATAAGGCCGCGGTGTTGCCAAAGCGAGCCACGCCACGAGTGACGGCATGACGGCAAGAACAAATTCTCGTTGATGGTGCTCAGGCTTGGCTAACACATTGCCCCAACGAACACCGCCAAGAAACGATGCAATCAAAGCGGCATATGTCACAAGCGCCATATGTAAAAGGCCACTGCCTAGCCCTAAAAAATCCGGTGCCACTAAAAGACATGCAGCCGTTCCAACAAAGGGAATAAGTCCGGCGGCTCCGAGCATAAGAGCGGGCAAGGGTATCAAATGGTCCGTTGTCGTGGATGGATGAATTGTCATCAGAGCGAAGCCTTTTTATGTTTCTGATTAAACACGACCGAAGAGACGCGCACCTAAAAACCCACACATGAGAGCAGCGCAGGCGGTCGATAGTCCATAGACGGCGCTGTTACCGCTCGCTTGCAGGGCAATCCAGTTTTCCCATGCCGGAAGCGCTGAAAGCGAAACCTGCAAGGGTTGCGCTGTTTCACTTAAGCCCAAAGCCGCGATGATAAGGCCAATCAGAAAGCGGGCCGCGACCATTAAAATCAAGAGTGCAAGCGCAAGTCGAAACGTTGCGCCGCTAACGATACGAGCGGCAAGCGTACCGAGATGCGATCCGAATACGCCGCCCAATATCAGAGGCGCGGCAAGAACCACGTCGATTGCATGATTATAGACAGCATGGAGGATCGTTGCCGCAACCATTGTCACTAATATTTGAACTTGTGAAGCAACAACGGCCGATCGTGTAGGCAGGCGAAAAAAATAGATCAGCGCTGGTACAAACATAAAGCCGCCGCCGACGCCAAGAACTGTACCAATGGTTCCGATGATTATGGAAATTCCAATGAGCGGAGCGAGGCTGATTGATAATCCGATATTGGAAAAATGATATTGAAAGCCTAACCGGGAGAGCCAGCGCTGCAGGCTATTTTCGGAAGGCGCTTGGCCATGTGCAATAGTCCGCGTCCGGATAGCCGTAACGCTTTCTTTCAGCATAAGCCCGCCGACAATGCCCAAAAGGACGACGTAGGAAACGCCCACAACAATATCGAGACTTCCTATCCGACTGAGTACATTGAAGACGCCAATACCGATGAGCGTTCCGGTCAAAGCGCCACCAATGAGAAAGGCTGATAATTGAGGATCGATCAATCTCTGACGCGCCGCAACGGTGGTGCTAAAAGTGGCAGAAGCCACAAGCTGCGCCGAGCCTGTTGCAACGGCGATTGAGGGCGGTACGCCTAAAAAGATGAGGATCGGCGTCATTAAAAACCCGCCGCCAACGCCGAAAAGGCCGGAGACAAATCCGATCAGCAATCCAACACAGGCCACCGCGCCAAGGTTGATCCAAACGCCGGCGATCGGAAGCAACAAATCAAACATACTGAACTCTCAATGGGTCCGAAGCTGAAGTCGCCCCGCTACCCAGCTCCCGATGATCAAAGCGATCACGAATAAAAAGACTTTCCATTCACCCGTTCCAAGCGACGCAATCGCCGGACCGGGGCAGAAGCCGGACAAACCCCAACCAATGCCGAAAAGCGCACTGCCCAATACAAGGCGAAGATCAATCGATTTTAAATCATCGAGCATAATAACGCGGCCAAACAAGCTAAACTCTCTTTGTTTGGCTCCGCGAAACGCAAGAAAGGAGATGATAACGGCACCGCCCATCACGAAGGCTAAGGATGGATCCCATACGCCGAAGAAGTCGAGAAAGCCGATGACTTTGCTCGGATTGGTCATGCCGCCGAAAATAAGCCCTACACCAAAGATAAGGCCTGCCAGATATTCGCTGATCCGTCGAACAAGATGGTTCATATCTTATCCTCCAAAGCCAGAATGATGCACAACCCAAACCGTCATGACGCCAGTTGCCATAAAAGTAAGTGTCGCCGTGATGGAGCGGGGGGATAGACGCGCAATGCCGCAAACCCCGTGGCCACTCGTACAGCCAGAGCCTAAATTGGTTCCGAAGCCGACGAGAAGTCCGGCAATTATGAGCTGGATGGGCGACGCATTGATTTCCACAGCAGGCATAAGGCCCAGCACCTGAGCTCCTATAGGCGCGGATATAAGGCCCGAAAGGAAGATGATCCGCCAAGCGATATCACCCTTTAGGGGCCGAATCAGGCCGCCTAAAATGCCGCTGACCCCCATTATTCGGCCATGAAACAGAATAAAAATCGAGGCAGCTAATCCAACCAGCAAGCCGCCAAGGCTTGACCAAAGCGGTGTGAAATGGGCCCAATCAATCGTCATTGATCATTGATCCTTTGGCTTAAATGGCGCTCTCAGCCCGCCATCGATGCCAGAAATGCGGCATGCGCCGCAAGCAAAACCCGTTGGTCCAGACAGCGGTCTATCAATCGGATTTAAGCGGCCGCAAAAATCGATTTCCAGAATCGATTTGACTTTGAAGTCTTGCCCGAAGGTTTGGGCGTTGTTTCGCGTGAGCCTTCCTCCGGGGTTACATCCGATGGGTTAAGGGCGACCATTTGCGAATCGGCTAAGGCGCGCGCCGCCGCGGCGCGGGCGGCAACCAGAAGCGGTCGAGGGTCGATGGGGGTAGGATCAGAGGCAACCGCCACGGCCTTAAGTTCTGGGCCATCGGGTTCGCTTGCTTTAGGCCTCATTGATAAAAGCAATTCTTCAATGCGACCCATGCGCTCCGATAGACGTTGAATGGCCGAATAATGTACCGCGGTCGACGCATGAAGTTTCCGATTTTCGGCCTCGGCATTTTTCTTCAAAAGCCGCGAAGTTTCGAGAATTTCGAGGACGACCGGATCAAGCGGGCCGGCCGACTGGGCCGTTTGACGAGTAGGCGCGGGTTCCCTTGTTGCGGACGGGGTTGGCAGGTCGACCGTGACATGAAGGAGCGATTCCATTTCCTTTTGAAGGCGAGCGATGAAATGGCCAATCCCGGGAGCGTGATCGAGTTTAATATGCCCCAATTGACGCTCATCAATGCTCTTTTCCAACGCCAATATGGAAAAGCTGAGGCGAAAGGCTTTTTCACTGGCCGGTGCGTGGCCGTGAAGTGTCACAATGCGCTCTTTAAGATCGGTGATGGCCTCCCGAACGCTTGGCGAGCCGGATGCTGCATCGGCCAAGTCCTTGCTGCCGCAAGGCAAGGCTGCAACCTCAGCGGCGCTAAGCGTATTTATAGGAGACTTCCGTTTCGATACCATCCCGCAACGTGAACCTTTAAGAGCCTAGAACCATTCAAACACGCCCCTTTTGTATTTGAATATTGAAAAATCGTTGTAATAGCCTCGAAAAATAAGATTAAATTTTCATGAATTTTCGTTGATTTTTCCACTGACCGGCGTCGGCCCAAACCGCTAAAGACAAATAATTTATATAAAAACTGTTACATTACAGTAGTTTAACGGATTTATTTTGAACTATGAAATATTTATATTTTTTAGTTGACGATTTGACCGATTACGTAGATTTATTACCATACTTAATAAAGTTGTTTGTTTTTCCGTGGCGTAAATCGGAGTTGGGTTGTGGCGAAATCATTAGTAAACGTAAAACGTGTATCCTCTACTGCGCAAAGCTCCGGCCGCGGTCGGCCAAAAGCAGGCGCGGGAGATAGTGACTATGTCCACACCATTGGTGACCTAGCGCAAGAGTTCGGCGTAACCTTACGGACGCTGCGCTTCTACGAGGACCGTGGCCTGATCAAGCCAAAACGGCAGGGGTTAACCCGGCTTTACAGCGACGCCTCGAAGGCCCGCTTGAAAGAAATTATCAAAGCAACCAATCTCGGGTTCACTCTGACCGAAATCCGCTCATTGCTTGGCGTAGATGGCTCGGCCAAAGCCTCCCCGGCTTTGAAGTTGAATAAAACCCAAATCGCCGAGCAACTTGCGCATTTGGAAAAGCAAAAGGCCGACATTGAAAAGGCCATTGCCGATTTGAAATCGATGCAGAAATTGGCCGCTTAACCATCTGCGTCGGATCATTGATCCAAACCCACGCTCGGCCTAAGGTGCATCGCGTCATCGGCACGAGGGTGGGTTTAAATGTCTGAAGCATATATTTATGATCACGCTCGCACGCCGCGCGGACGTGGCAAGCCCGATGGCGCGTTACACGAAGTAACCGCCCTCGCTTTGGCCGCAGCGCCATTGCGCGCCTTGAAGCAGCGCAACCATCTTGACCCCGCTCTTGTCGACGATGTGGTGCTCGGTTGCGTTGATCCCGTTGGTGAGGCCGGTGGTAATATCGGACGGGCGGCCGCCCTCGTTGCAGGTTATGGCATTGGTGTACCAGGCCTCCAAATCAATCGCTTTTGTGCGTCGGGATTAGATGCTGTCAATTTTGCAGCCGCCCAAATCATGGCAGGGCAGCAACAAATGGCGCTGGCCGGCGGTGCCGAATCCATGAGCCGGATCGGGTTAGGGGCCTCGGGCGGCGCATGGGCCAGCGACCCTTCCATCGCGATCCCCGCGTATTTCATGCCGCAAGGCATTTCCGCCGATCTCATCGCCACCAAATACGGTTTTTCTCGCGCTGACGTTGATGCCTACGCCGTCGAAAGCCAAAAGCGCGCGGCTAACGCATGGGCTAACGGATATTTCAAATCATCGGTTGAGCCCGTCAAAGACATTAACGGCCTCACCCTTCTGGCCCATGACGAACATATGCGGCCGGCAACGAGCCTCGAATCACTCGGTGGCCTCAAGCCCTCCTTCGCGGTCATGGCCGAGCATGGCGGGTTTGGCGCGGTGGCCCTTCAGGCCCATCCCGAAATTGAGGCGATCCACCACGTCCATCACGCGGGCAACTCGTCGGGTATTGTCGATGGCGCAGCGGCTGTCCTTTTAGGGTCAAAGGCTGCGGGTCAATCCGCAGGCCTTAAACCGAGGGCGCGCATCCGAGCTTTCGCGAATATCGGATCGGACCCGGCTTTAATGCTCACAGGCCCTGTTGATGTAATCAAAAAGCTTTTAAAAAATGCCGGCATGAGCATCAAGGATATTGATCTCTTTGAGGTCAACGAAGCCTTTGCCGCCGTTGTTCTACGCTTCATTCAAGCGTTCAATGTTGATCCAGCCTTGGTTAACCCCAATGGCGGGGCTATTGCGATGGGCCACCCCCTTGGTGCCACGGGCGCGATGATCTTGGGCACGGCTTTAGATGAGCTTGAGCGGACCAATAAGAACCTTGCCCTGATCACGCTCTGCATTGGTGCTGGCATGGGCACGGCAACCATCATTGAACGGGTGTGAGGAATTAAAACCATGACCAGCACTCTGTCTGATTTTACCTTCACAAACGATAGCGATGGCGTTGCAACGCTGACATGGGATGCGCCTGGCAAATCGATGAATGTATTCACCGATCAAACCATGGACGAACTCGATCAGACGATCGATAAAATCGTCGCCGACCCGTCGATCAAAGGCTGCATCATTGTTTCCGGAAAGCCCGATAGCTTCTCCGGTGGCGCGGATATCCGCATGCTCGCAGGATTAGTCGAGCGTTCGAAAGAGAATGAAAGCAAACTCGGCGCCGATGAAGCGACCCAAATTTTCTTTGAAGAATCGAGAAAGCTCTCGCTCCTGTTCCGCAAGCTCGAGACATGCGGCAAACCCTTTGTTGCTGCTATTAACGGCATATGCCTAGGCGGCGCGTTCGAGCTCGCTTTGGCATGCCACCATCGTATCGTATCGAATGACGCGAAAACGCGATTGGGTTTACCTGAGATTAAAATCGGAATTTTTCCCGGTGCCGGTGGCACACAGCGCGTTGCTCGTTTGGCCCACACGGCTGATACCCTCATTTTTATGATGAAGGGTGAAGCGCTCAAACCAAATGCCGCGCTGAAATTAAACTTGGTTCACGCCGTTGCGCCAAAAGAAGAGCTCGTTAAACGCGCGAAAGAATGGATCCTGTCCGTCGGTACCGCCGTTCAACCTTGGGATGCTGAAGGGTTCAAACTCCCCTCAGGGCCTGTCTATTCAAAAGCAGGCATGATGGTATGGCAGCCTGCGAGCGCGCTGCTGCGCAAGGATACCAACGACAATTACCCTGCCGCTAAAGCCTTGCTGCAATCGGTCTATGAGGGGCTCCAATTGCCGATGGATGCTGCCTTACGGGTTGAAAGCCGATATTTCGCCAATATCCTCAAAGGCCAAGTCGCCCATGCGATGATACGGACGCTGTTTGTTTCCATGCAGGCGCTGAACAAAGGCGCACGGCGGCCGCCAAACGAACCTGCTACCAGCATTAAGCGGATCGGCGTCATCGGCGCCGGCTTTATGGGCTCTGGAATTGCAACCGTTGCCGCTCTGGCCGGTATCGAAGTCGTCCTCATCGACCGCGATCAAGCCTCGGCCGATCGGGGCAAAGCAAATGCCGATAAGGTGATGAGCAACAATGTTGCAAAAGGCCGCGCGACAGAGAGCGAACACAAAGCATTTCTTGCACGCATAACTCCGACGGATGATTTCACTCTTCTTAAAAACGTCGATCTTGTGGTTGAGGCGGTGTTTGAAGATCCTTCCGTGAAAGCCGAGACAATCCAAAAAGCCGAAGCAGCGATGCCATCCTCTGTTATCTTTGCATCCAATACGTCGACACTGCCCATTTCCGATTTAGCGCATCATTTCTCGCGTCCGGTTGATTTTATCGGCATTCATTTTTTCTCTCCCGTTGACCGGATGCAATTGGTCGAAATCATTGTTGGCCAACAAACAGGCACAAAAGCGCTCGCCATGGCTTTTGATTTTGTTCGCAAGATCGGCAAGACGCCAATTGTCGTCAACGATGCCCGAGGCTTTTTCGCCAATCGTTGTGTTTTGAATTATCTTCTTGAAGGGCATTTAATGCTTCACGAAGGCGTGCCTCCGGCCATGATTGAAAACGCGGCTCGAATGGCCGGGATGCCGGTTGGCCCATTGGCCCTTTCCGATGAAATCGCGATTGATCTGATTGATAAGATTCTCAAAGCAACAAAGGCTGCTTTGGGTCCTCATTCGGTTAATCCCATTCAAGAGTCGATTTTAAATAGAATGGTTGGCGTCCATCATCGATTGGGACGCAAAAGCGGTGGCGGATTTTATGACTACCCGAAAGACGCGCCTAAGCACCTATGGTCAGGTCTCGCCGAGTTTCAAACGACAAGGCTTGATCCAGAAACGATTAGCATCAGTGATTTGAAACATCGACTGCTTGTTACGCAAGCGCTGGAAGCCGCACGTTCCATCGAAGAAGGCATCGTTACTGATCCACGCGAAGCAGATGTCGGTGCTATTTTGGGATTTGGCTTTGCGCCCTATACAGGCGGCCCAATCTCCATGATCGATGGCATTGGACCTAACCGTTTCGTTGCCTTGTGTGAAGCGTTAGCTAATCACTATGGTGATCGGTTCCTGCCCAATGCATTGCTGAAAAAAATGGCGGCAAAGGGTGAGTATTTTTATTCATAAACGCGCCGCCCGCCATTGCGCCAACAAAGCACGTAAAGCCGCCGGTTTGAGCGGCTTATGTAAGACGACGACGCCCTCAGTTTCGGCATCCTCGCGCACCGCCTGCGTGCGATCGGCTGTTATGAGGATAGCGGGCAGCTCTGGGCGTATTTGATCACGCAATGTTTTGATGGCATCCAGTCCAGTGCCCGTATCAAGATGATAATCGGCAATGATCGCGTCTAGCGGCACTGTAATACCATCCAATTCGGCAAGGCTCGAAAACGCACTGACCCGACAGCCCCAGCCTTCCAGTAAAATCCGCATGCCGTTGACAATGGCCGGCTCATTATCGATCACCAAAATTTCCATGCCTGAAAGCGGCATCATCGGCGTCGGTGCATCAACGGCCTTCGAGCGCATATGAGGCACTTGTTCCGTCAAAGGAAGTTCGACCGAAAAGAGAGAACCTTTTCCAGGCTCTGACGATAATTTTAAAGGATGGCGAAGCAACCGAGCAATTCTTTCAACAATCGACAATCCGAGCCCAAGGCCGCGTGCAATTCTTGCGCCTTCATCAAGCCGTTTAAACTCACGGAAAATCGTCTTTTGCTGCGATAACGGTATTCCCAAACCCGTATCATGAACCTCGATCCGTACTTTCCCCTTCTTACGACGACATCCGATTAAGACGCGTCCTTCTGGCGTATATTTAATCGCGTTCGACACCAGGTTCTGCAACAGACGTCTCAACAAACGGCGATCCGTTTTTACCGTCAAAGATGTTTTGATAAAGGATAGGACAATGCCCTTTTCATTCGCCAAAGGTTCAAGCTCGATTTTTAATGGCTGAAACAGATCCTCAAGCGAAACAGCCGATAATTCGGGCTTTAAAGCACCTGCATCCAGCCGCGATATATCAAGCAATGTTGTGAGAATATCTTCGACAGCCTCAAGCGACGTCGCTACATTTTCAGCAAGATGCACATCGCCCAGATGGCGATCCCGTTCAAGCAATGCGGTTGAATAAAGACGCGCAGCATTAAGGGGTTGCAAAATGTCATGGCTAGCGGCCGCTAAAAACCGCGTCTTTGATAGATTGGCATCCTCGGCCTCGGCTTTGGCGCGTGCCAATTCGCTGTTCAGCCGTAATAATTCTTCCGTGCGTTCGCGTACCCTCGCTTCGAGCGATTCATTTGCCGTTGCGAGTGCTTCTTCGGCAAGAACCGTATTGGTGACATCGGTGTAGGTCGTAACAATGCCGCCATCGGGCAAAGGGGCGGAACGAAGTTCAATCGTCTTGCCTTCGGGATAAAGTTTAAGACGGGATTGGCTTGTATCGCTGACAAAGCTTTGCAATCGAGCTGCGACGAGGCGGTCCCGACGACCCTGCCCATAAAGGCCTTTCTTGGCATTCAACGTAACAATATCTTCAAGGCTCGTCCCGGTTCGTAACATCGTATCGGGCAAACTGAACAATTCTTGAAATTCGCGATTCCAACACGTTAGCTTTAAGTCGCTATCGAAAACCGTAATGCCTTGACGTGCGTGGTCTAAGGCATGTTGCAAGAGATCGCGATTATATTGCAGCGCCGCCGACGCGTCATCCAACAGACGAAGGGCGTCGGATCGGCTAACATTATTACCGCTTAACAACATCGATAAAACACGGCGGGACGATGCCGCACCAATGGCCGAAGCCAATTGGTTTTCCGCAAACCGAAGCATTTCAATATCAGCGGAATGATCGTCGCCTTTTGTGCCACGCAAAGAACCGATCATTCCGGCAAACGCTCGATCTGTTTGTTCGGCGCCTAAATATCGGCCAACAACACGCTTTAATTCCCCAATTGTAACCGAGCTTCGCCACAGTCTGAAATTGAACGAGCGCCGAGCACTATCCGGTGCAACAAAGAGATTGGCTTGAAATCGTTCAACCGGCGTTGGTAACCGTAGCAAAGAAAAAGCAATATAGAACGCGACATTGAGACCAAGGCTCATCAACGCTCCATGAGCGATAAAGGGTAGATCAAGTTCGAATAAATGCGTTGGTCTTAACCAATGAATTCCAACCGGGCCCGATTCAATCCATTGATTGAGGAGCGTCCTTGAAGGATCGGCAAGACTCGGTATCGCGAGCGTATAGGCCCAAACAATAAATCCGGAAATTAGGCCCGCACCCGCGCCCAGCGCCGTTCCATTGCGCCAATATAAACCACCGAAAAAGGCCGGAGCAATCTGAGCAATCGCCGTGAAAGAAATCAGTCCAATCGAAGCCAATGCAGCATCGCTTGATGTTCTAAAATAGGAATAGCCCGCCAACAAAACGAGGACGATAGCGAAACGCCGAATGGTTAAAAGCTGACCGCCCAAATCTCCCGAGACGGGCCGTACCAATTTTGCGCCGCGCCGTAACAAAAGCGGCATCACAAGATCATTTGAAACCATCGTGCCAAGCGCCACGCATTCGACGATCACCATCGCGGTCGACGCAGAAAAACCGCCGATGAAGACAATGAGGGCGACAACACCATTACCCGCATGCAGCGGTAGATGGAGGAC
Organism: Hyphomicrobiales bacterium; assembly: GCA_947455025.1. Taxonomy (GTDB): domain Bacteria; phylum Pseudomonadota; class Alphaproteobacteria; order Rhizobiales; family Beijerinckiaceae; genus CAIUPE01. The sequence continues at coordinate 10,221 of CANGLU010000015.1, read as the reverse complement.
GGCCATATCGCGATCAATAGCGCCAGGCGCGAAAATGAGATCCGATGCAAGAGCAATCGGAACGACAAACAGATTGATCAACACAAGATAAAGTGGAAAGAGCCAAGCTGCCTGTTTGGTATGTGAGGGATTCCGATTTTCAATCACCGTCATATGAAATTGACGCGGCAACAATAAAATCATCGCAGACGATAAAAGTGTCATCACGAGAACGGTCGAAAGCCCGCTGCTCCGTCCCAAGATGGGCAAAATATCGGGTCGTTTTCCGAGCGCATCAACCAATGGCGCGGGCCCACCAAACAGACCCCAAACGACAAAGACGCCCGCAATCAGAAAAGCCGCGAGCTTAACCACCGATTCAATCGCGATTGCAAAAGTGAGGCCCGAATGATGTTCGCGGGCGTCAATATGCCGTGTCCCGAACACCGTTGTGAAAGCCGCCAGAACGAGCGTGACAATCAGAGAGAGGCTACCCGATGCTGGCGTCGAAAAGCCCTGTGCGCCGCCGGGTACGGCATCCAACATCGTGGCCAGTGACACCGAGATCGCCTTAAGCTGTAAGGCGATATAGGGCACCGATCCAATCACCGCGATCACGGCAACAATGGCGGCAATCTTGGCATTCTTGCCGTATCGGGCGGCGACAAAATCCGCGACCGATAAAATATTCTGCGCTTTGGCTAATGTTACGATCCGCTCGATAAATTTTCGTCCAAATCCGATCACCAAGATCGGCCCAATATAGATCGATAAAAAATCAAGCCCGGTTACCGCTGCCAATCCAACGGAGCCGAAAAAGGTCCAGGAAGTGCAATAAACAGCCAGTGCCAAGGCATAAAAAGTCGGTCCGGCGCGACCGGACAGGAGCTTTTGACCATAAATATCCCCAAAATGCGCGACCGCAAAAAGTGCGGACAGGTAAACAAGGGCAGCTAGAATGATGACCCAGCCTGCGATCATTATGTTCGATTTCCCCCTCAATTCCGCTCTTTGCTAGACTTTCAGCTCACGCGGCGTCTGGCAAGCTCGGCGTGTTTGTGAAAGAACGATTGGAGGAATCGCCCAGCCCGTCGAGGAACAGTATGTTTTCTAATCAATCGCCTTCAAATCTAACCCTGAAGATTGGCCCAGAAGCCCTTGGTGCGCCCCCCAGCGGCATTGTTGAGGTGTTCACCTATGGCTGGGGCCGCCCGGGCTTGATTCCGCTCTGGGCGGGCGAGGGCGATATGTCGACACCGGGCTTTATCACCGAGGCGACAACCCGCTCGCTTGCGGCGGGCGAGACGTTTTATACGCCCAATCGCGGCATTCCCGATTTCCGCGCCGCCGTCGCCCGCTATATGTCGCGGCTTTACGGGCAAGAATTTAGCCCTGACCGCTTTTTATGCACCATTGGCGGCATGCACGCGTTGCAGGTCGCGATGCGGATGGTCCTCTCGGTAGGTGAAGAGTTTATCGTGCCATCCCCCGCTTGGCCCAATTTTATCGGCTGCGGCAAAGTCATCGGCGCGGTCCCCGTCGATGTTCCCATGGGCCTCACGAACGAAGGCCCGAATGGCCGATGGTTTCTCGATGTTGATCGGATTGCCGGTGCCATCGGTCCCAAGACCCGCGCCATCGTCATCAATTCGCCTTCCAATCCAACAGGCTGGACGGCAACGCGCGCGGAGTTGGAAGCGGTACTCGCCCTTGCCCGCAAACATGGGCTCTGGATCATTGCCGATGAGATTTATGGCCAATTTGTCTTTGATGGCTCGGCCCGCGCGCCATCATTCCATGACGTGATGAATGAGGATGACCAAATCATCTTCGTCCAAACATTTTCAAAAAACTGGGCCATGACCGGTTGGCGGATTGGCTGGATCGAGTGCCATCCCTCGCTGGCTCAAACGGCTGAAAATCTCATTCAATATTCGTCATCGGGCGTCGCGACCTTTCTCCAGCGGGGCGCCATTGCCGCGCTCGATCACGGCGACAGCTTCCTGCGTCATCAGGTCGAGCGCGCCAAAAAGGGCTGCGATATTGTGTGTGAAGGGCTTTCGAAAACGGGCCGCGTTCGCTTTGCAAAGCCCGAAGGGGCCTTCTATCTTTATTTCAAAGTCGACGGCGCCAAAGACCCGATGGGCATCGCCAAGCGTTTGGTCGATGAAGCCAATGTCGGCCTTGCACCAGGCTCAGCCTTCGCCAGCGGCGAGGATGCCTGGTTGAGGCTTTGCTTTGCCAGAAAAGCGGAAGATTTAACGGAAGCCACCGAGCGTCTGGTTAAAGCGCTAAGCTAGATCTTCGATCATTCGCCAGAAATAGACGCCCCCTAAATTAACGCCTATTTATCAATCAGATATTCCAAATCTGATTGATAAATAGCGCACACCTGACGCTATGCGCAAAAGGGCGCAAGACAAACTACGCAACCAAATGGACCCTCGCACGTTCTTATCGTAACCGCTGGCAAAGAGAGATCGGGAAAACCGATGGGTCGAAGCGGATGGATGGAACAGTTCGATGTAATTGCCGCGCGTTTTTTTGAGTCGTTAAAAAACCCGCATCAGGAGGTTTGTAATGGTTGAGACACGTTTACCCGAACGAGATGTTTATATTGCGGATGCTGATTTGGCCTTTCGGAGCGCCGTTGCATCCAGTCTCGAAACGCAGGGCTACCACGTTACACTCTTTTCAGATGGGCCTTCTCTCTTAGCCGCCACGCGTCACCATGTACCAGGTTGCATTTTATTGGATGCCGATGTGAGCAGTTCAACAGGCAATGATTTGCTGCATGAACTTGGCCATCGGGTCACCGCTCCCATCATCATTATGGCCGATGTTGCCAATGTCGAGATGGCGGTTTCGGCCATGAAAAAAGGCGCCAAAGACTTTATGGCAAAGCCCCTGATTGCGGACGCCGTTGCCGGACGGGTGCGTGAAGCCCTGGCCGAAAAGCGCGCCGGAAATGGTACGGTTCCCAATGTCGTATCCGTCCCCGGTGGCGATCGTTTAACACCACGCGAACGGGAAGTTTTGCAAAAAATTTCAGCCGGTGCTTCCAACAAAGAAGCCGGCCGACAATTGGGCATCAGCCCGCGCACCGTCGAAGTTCACCGCGCCCGGATCATGGAAAAAATCGGTGCCCGAAATACGGCAGATCTCGTCCGTATCGTTTATTCGGCCTCGTTTTAATTAAGCCCATTTTCCCGTCGGGTTCCCATTTTAATCTCGGCAGGTGGCATCATGTCCTATGTGAATGAGTCGGCCGTGGGGAGTGGTCCGTCATCGACTCGGTCGGTCGACTTTCCTCCCCGTGTGACCATCATCGACGAAGGCGAGCCCGCACGTGCAATTTATCAAATTGTGTCGGGCAATGTGATGATTTCAAAACTATTACCAGACGGGCGTCGGCAGATCTTTGAGCTGCTGGGCCCGGGTGGAATCTTTGGCGTAACGCCCAACGGACATCACGATAGCGTCGCCGAATCGCTCACCGATGTCCGCTTAACCGCCTTCGATAAAGGGCCCGCCGAAAACTCATCAAGTTTTAATTCCTTCATGGCGGAACTGTTAAAAATTCAAATCTGCGCCTTGCATGAACATGCGGTTTTATTGGGCCGAAAATCAGCCGTTGAACGCGTCGCGTCCTATATCTTAGAGTTGATCGAAACCCCTTCGAAACAAGCCAAGATCAACACTGAAACGGTAACCGTTCGTGTCATTATGACGCGATCAGAAATTGCCGATTATCTTGGCTTGACGCTTGAAACGGTTAGCCGGGCTTTTTCACATTTGAAACGCTCCGGCATCATCGCCTATGCGCGGCATGATGGGCTCATGCAAGTCAACATCAAACGGTTACGCCCGCTCACCGGAACCTATTGATGCTTGATTGAGGAAGGGTGCGGTTATGCTGATAAGCGCCCCGATGCTCATGTAAAAAGGTGTCCGGCACCGCTCCCCCGAGACATTGCCGGACACCCAACCATCCGGATATTGGCCATCCAGATGGTCTAAGCTGAACGGGACAAAGGCCCTTCAGAAATTGCAATTTGACATCTGCACCCTTGAGATTCATTGATCATTCGCAATCGAAACGATCAAAGACCATGGATAGTCATTGCAACGTAGAGACCGCTTAACCCATGGCTATTGGATCGGGCTGATCGATCCTAAGCAATATCTGATGATTCTGGCCGCTGGCTTGGGTGGCGCCGCTGGCTGGTGGCTTAATATTCCTGCGCCATGGCTATGCGGGGCTATGGCTGCCACCATTTTGCTGGCGATTACGGGATGGGGAGCGCCGCTCGTGCGTCCCGTCAATGACCTCGCGATGTTGAGCTCGGGTCTAACGCTTGGCTCGGCTGTTACGCCCGAAACGCTGCGTACCTTTGTTACCGTACCCTTTAGCCTGTTGGGTTTGTTTTTGACGAGTTTGATTGTGATGGTTGTCACATCAAACGTGCTTATTCGCTATTCAGGGTGGGAAAGACGCGATGCCGTTTTAGCGGCAACACCGGGTGCGCTATCTTCCGTTATGGCGGTCGCGATTGAAGAAGGGGCAGATATTCCGCGCATCGCGATTGTGCAGCTCTTTCGCCTCGTGATGTTGGTTGCCGTGTTGCCATCGCTAATGGTGCTTGCGGGTATGTCGATGACGCTTCCGGCGGCAACGCAAACCTCGATTGCGCCTCTCGAATTGATGATTATCCTTTTCATCGGGCTAGGCAGCGGAATGGCGCTCAAGGCCCTAAAAATGTCGGCACCCTTTATCTTGGGACCAATGTTATCCATTGGCCTCTTGCGCGGCATGGACATTTTTCCAGGACAATATCCAATCGAATTATCGACCGCAGGTTTTGTGTTGGTAGGTGCGCTCATTGGCGCGCGTTTTCAGGGTATGAGGATGCGCGAAATCATCGCGATCGGGCCAGCGGCTCTTCTATCCTTTTTCGTTGCAACAAGCCTCGGATTTTTAGGGGCTATCCTTGTTTCTAAACTTGTTGGGCTTCCGCTTCCATCGGCCTTAATGGCCTTTGCGCCCGGTGGATTGGAAGCCATGACGGCGTTAGCTTTCGCGCTACGCATCGATCCCGTCATCGTCGGTGTTCATCACATTGCGCGCTTCACGCTGATCGGTATCGGCCTGCCGCTTGCTTTGAAAATCCGTCCATCCCTTATTCGAGGTCCGCGGCCTTAAGCGCTCTTATTTGGCAGGGACCAATTGGTATCCTTTGCTAAAAAGGCAGGCTTCGACGGCTTGATTGCGGGCGGGTTCGTTCATATCCCGTGTAGAATAGGTCGGTGGAACATAAATCGGCGGGCGGGAATAACACATCCCGAACCCGTCAAACCGCCGATGGCAATGCCTGAAGTCATCATAAATATAGCCTCCGCCTTCCATGGTCGTTACGGGGGCGAGCGGGTACATCCGCGATGCGCGCTCTTCGCACGCCAATTTATCGCGCCCGAATTGTTCTAATGATTTTGTCGGGTGGACCCATTCATAGCGCTGGCAAGCCGTCAGCATCGTCAACGCCAATAAAAGGCCGCTGACCGGAATTTTGAAAATTCTTGAACTTCGATTACCCATAGAACGACTCATTTACGATTGGAAATTCGATTTTGATTTTAATACAGCGCGCATATCAAGCCATCTACGGGATGAATAGGTAGTGAATAGACCGGATAAATCCGTCAACGCCATTGGCGTTATGAGTGGCACATCGATGGATGGCATCGATATCGCCATGCTCCATACCGATGGCGAAAATTACATTCATGCTAAAGCTACAGGCTTAAGTACCTATTCCCTTCCGTTGAAGCAACAACTGCTCGCGTTAATTCAAGATCCCGAACGCGCCGCCAATGGCGATGTTGCAGAGTTCATACAAGCCGTTACAGACGCGCATTGCACCGCCGTTGAGGCGTTCCTAGAACAGCACCATATCGACCCCGATTCAATCGACGTGATTGGGTTCCACGGACAAACCATTTTTCATGCGCCCGAGCGCGGCATCACACGGCAATTGTTCGACGGCGCACGCGCGGCAACACGACTTGGAATTGATACTGTGTGTCAGTTCAGACTGGCCGACGTGGCAGCCGGTGGCCAAGGCGCGCCGCTCGCACCGCTTTACCACCAAGCTCTCGCCCACGCATCGGGGTTAGAATTGCCGCTCGTGGTCTTAAATTTGGGAGGCGTGGCGAATGTGACCTATATTGGCCATGATCAAATAACAGCCTTTGATACGGGGCCTGCCTCGGCCTTGCTTGATGATTTTGTCCGCGAACGTATCGGCAAATCTTTTGATAAAGATGGGCAACTTGCTCAATCAGGTTTGATCCAAGATGTGATTGTTGAACAATTTTTAGCCTCCGACTATTTTAGTCGAAGGCCGCCAAAATCACTGGATCGAAATGCCTTTCACACCTGGATGGATCTGGTGAAACCCCTTTCAAACGCTGATGGCGCCGCGACGCTTGCGGCGTTTACCGTTCAATCGATCGCTGCTTCCCGGCACCATTTTTCTGAACCTCCGAAACAATGGCTTGTGGGCGGTGGTGGTCGGCACAATCTATTTTTCATGCAAAGCCTTAAACATCAGCTTGGCGTGCCCGTTGATCCCGTTGAATCGGTAGGCTGGAATGGCGATATGCTCGAAGCAGAATGCTTCGCTTGGCTGGCTGTACGAACGCTTAAAGGTTTGCCATTAAGCGTTCCTTCAACAACTGGCGTTCCTTATCCCCTAACAGGCGGCAAGATTTCACGCGCTTAGATGGATATTCAATGACACAGCTTCATCCTCTTTTGGACGACATCTTTTCGCCGGCAAAACGAGCCATTGAGGAAGGCCGTATTCCGGGCGCTTCGCTTGGTGTCGTTACGCGTGATGGCGAGCGTAAAGTGATAACATTTGGCAACGCGCAAACCGAACCTCATACGGCCCCGCTCGAACGCCATATGTGGTTTGATCTTGCATCGCTCACCAAAGTTATTTTTACAACGCACCGCCTTCTTGAGCTTGTACGCGATAGATCTGTTGATCTTGATGATACATTGGCCAAACATATGCCGGACTTGCGGCAATATGATGTAAGCGCACCAGAACGCGCGCTCACCATTCGCCAAATTCTCGCGCACCAAACCCATCTTCCGGCCGTCGAGCCGCTTTACACCTTGGGGCAAGATCCGGACACGCTGCGCGCCTATGTTTTGCAAAGAGTGTGGAAAAGCGGACCACCCGTTTATTCCGATATCAATTACATCCTGCTTGGCATTTTAATCGAGCGGTTGACGGGCCAATCCTTGGCCGATCAACCACTTCCCAATGGGCTCTCCTTTGCGCCACCACCCGAGTCGAGCGTGGCGACGGAACGCTGTGCATGGCGCGGTCGCGTCATCAAAGGCGAAGTGCATGACGAGAATGCTTTTGCGCTTGGCGGCGCTGCGGGTCATGCCGGACTTTTCGGTACCGTTGACGGTGTCCTCGACCACGCCCAAAAGCTGCTAAACGGCGGTGGTCTACCGAATGAACTGATGGCCGTCATGACGGCACCCGTTTCCGGCAACAGGGCTCTGGGCTGGGAAGTTCAACAAGCAGGCTGGCATGGTGGCGAGGGCCATTCACCCCGCACCATCGGTCATCTCGGATTTACCGGCACCGGCCTATGGATTGACCTCGATCGCGGCATTGGTTGGACGCTGCTCACCAACCGCGTTCACCCGTCTCGCCATACCGATACGGGGATTATGGCGCTGCGACGGGAAACGGGCAGTTTGGTGGGTCAGCTTCTCACACAAAGTTAAGCGCTGCTTCGCCTTTATGAAGCGCATCGGCCAGCGGCGTGAAGGCTCCATCGGGCTCGTGCAGTGTCAAACCGGACAAAAGCGTCAAGGGCGCTCGACTGCCTTTTGTAGCCTCAACCATTAGACGGGTCGCTGTCCCTGTTGCATGCGCATAAATAGGCAAAATTCTAACATCGCCAAACCGTCCGGAGAGCGCTTCTAAAATCTCCTGCAGCGCATCCACACGGTGAATGAGGGTTAGCCTGCCCCGCGGCTTTAAAAGCGCATGGCAGGCGACGATCCATCGATCGAGCCCCTCTTCCGGCATCATATGAGCGCGCTGTCGAGCGGGATCGGGCGAGGCGCGCATCTTTCCTACCGTAAGATAGGGCGGATTGGTCAGCACCCAATCTGCCTCTCCCCCCGTAAGCCCTGCGCGTTCGCGGTGCTTGAAGTCGGCCATCAAATCGGCCTCGATGACGCTTGCACGATCCTGAAATCCATTCGCAAGAATATTAGCCCGCGCCAAATCCGCCTCGTCCGGGTCAATTTCAATGCAGGTAATTTTTGAACCAAGGACCCGCGCGGCAACGGAAAGGCCAACCGCACCGCTGGCCGAGCCTGCGTCAACGACCGATCCGGTAAACGAAGCGGGGACTGTAGCAGCCAATAAAACCGCATCCGTCCCCGAACGATGTCCGGTTTCAGCTTGTTGAAGGCGAATCTTGCCGCCCAAAAAATTAAATTCTGTCATCAGAAGGCGATTATGAGAGGTCGCGATCATTTGGCAAGTTGCGAAGCCGCGCCTCGCGTGCCATTTTGCGCCCGCTTTGGTCAGGGTCCGTCAAGCTTCGAAAGGAAGATGCAGTGGGTGTTGTTGTTTCGCTGGATGGTAAATCCTCGCCGGGCCCGAGCCTTGATACCCTTCTCTCCCTGACAAAGGGCGGTATGGAAGGGGTTAATCGCATGATCCTTTCCCGCGTCGGCTCCGACGTGGAAATGATCCCGGAAATCGCCAAGCATCTCATCGAATCCGGCGGCAAACGTCTGCGGCCCATGCTGACGCTGGCAACCGCTGAGCTCTGTGGCTATAAAGACGAGGGCGATGTGAAATTAGCCGCCGCCGTCGAATTCATGCACACGGCAACCCTGCTTCATGACGATGTCGTCGATGACAGCGAAATGCGCCGTGGCAAACTCGCCGCCCGCATGCTCTGGGGCAACGAAGCCAGCGTGCTTGTCGGCGATTTTCTCTTGGGCCAAGCCTTCAAGATGATGGTCGAAGTAGGCTCGCTCCACGCGCTCGATGTGCTCTCAACAGCCGCGACCGTCATTGCTGAAGGCGAAGTGTTCCAATTGGCCGTTGCCAAAAATACCGCAACAACCGAGGATGAATATCTCTCCGTTGTGCGCGGTAAAACCGCAGCTTTGTTTGCCGCCGCCTGTGAAGTCGGCCCCATCATCGCCGGATTCGGCAAAGCCGAGCAGGCCGCCTGCCGCTCCTATGGTGCCAATCTTGGTATTGCTTTCCAGCTGATCGATGATGCGCTTGATTACGGTGGCATCTCCTCGAAACTCGGCAAAAATCTCGGCGACGATTTCCGTGAAGGTAAAATCACGCTTCCCGTCGTCCTCTCCTTCCGCCGTGGCACCGAGAGCGAACGGGCCTTCTGGAAGCGCGCACTAGAGGAAGGCCAAACGGGTGAGGCCGAGCTGACCGAGGCCATGGCGATCATGAAAAAACACCGCGCCATCGAAGACACGATCGAACGCGCCCGCCATTACGGCGCCATGGCCCGCGATGCGCTCGCGCTCTTTGCTGATACGCCCATGAAATCTGCTATGCTCGAAGCGGTGGATTTTTGCATTTCACGGGCGCATTAAAAACTCAGCCGCGCGGCGAGCCATGATGTTGCGCAATCCGCCAATTGCCGTCTTGCTTCACCAACATCCAGGTCAGGCGATAGGGCATCGGCGTATCCCCATCCGCAAAATCGACATGGGTCGCGGTTGCCGCGACATCATCGCGTAACATCACCACCCGCGGAAACGGATATTTCGCCACGTGGACCTTCGGGCCACGCCCGCCAAAATAGGTCTTGATCGCCTCCCGACCAATGACAAGTTCGGGAATAGCGCCAAACATCATGGCGTCTTCGGTATAAAGTGCTGCATGCGCATCAAGATCATGACTGTTAAAGACTTCGATCCAACGCTTATGCAGCGCCTCTATGGTTGGCGTATCGGCCATGTCGTCCTCCCTTATTGAATATTGAGAGGAAGATAGGCCGGAGTGACGTCAACTGTCCATCTTGAGCGCGGCGATAAAGGCTTCTTGCGGAATTTCGACTTTGCCGAATTGCCGCATCCGCTTTTTGCCTTCCTTCTGCTTGTCGAGCAATTTGCGCTTACGCGAAATATCACCGCCATAGCATTTCGCCGTCACGTCT
>CANGLU010000014.1 GCA_947455025.1 Hyphomicrobiales bacterium | reverse complement strand
TTGCCACCAGCACCACCCACACCGAACACGGTAATTCTTGGCTTTAATTCCCGGATGTCCGGTGCAGAAAGATTGATGGTCATTGTCTTCGCCTTCTCGTTTGTGACGCCCGGCCGCGCCTTCGTTACCCATTAAGACATGCCGGCCGCCGCGCCGACGTGTCGAACTTTAAAAACTATCTTTGAACCAACGGCCCATTCGCGAGAAATAACCGTCGGTTCCCGTTCCCAGTGCGATCCCCGAAGAACGCGGCTCGAAATGTTCGAGACCTGCAACCTGCGGATAGACCAGCAAACCAACCGGCACAGAGAAGGCGGGACCCTTCACTGCATCGGGCAATCCCTGAACACCCAACGGACGACCGATACGTACTTGCTTTGAAACCACGATTCGGGAGAGTTCCGTAAGTCCCGTTAATTCCGCACCGCCACCCGTTAGAACGATTCTTCTTCCTGCCGCTTCTGCAAAACCAGAAGCCTTCAAACGATCCCGCACCAATTCCAGAATTTCTTCAACGCGAGGACGTATGATTCGGACAAGCTGAGATTTCGGAATATGGCTCACACGGTCGCCATTCACTTCATCAACGGATGCAACCGCAACGGTCTCGCGATCATCCGAAGGGCTCGCAAGCGTTGAGCCATAGAGTGTTTTAAGCCGCTCGGCGTGATTGATGCCCGTTGAAAGGCCGCGTGCAATATCCATCGTGATGTGATTGCCACCAACGGCCACCGCATCGGCATGAACAAGCGCTCCGTTCGAGAAAACGCCAACGCTTGTGGTGCCGCCACCAAGGTCAACAACGGCAACGCCCATCTCGGCTTCATCATCCACCAGCACCGCAAGGCCGCTGGCATAAGGACTTGCCACAACCGCTTCAACGCCAATATGGCAACGCTCAATAGCGAGCATCAGATTACGAATCGCGTATTCATCGCTGGTCAACACATGCATATCAACGCCCAAGCGCTGACCGATCATGCCATGCGGATCACGAATATGCCGCGTCCCGTCAATCGCAAAGCCTGTCGGCAATGAGTGAAGCACGCTGCGGCCGGGCTCTGAACCCGTGAACGTCATCGCCTCAAACACCCGCCGAACATCGCTTTCGACAACGCTTTGGCCGCGAAGCGTCACTTCCGCATTAAAGGATCCGGATTTTAAACGTCCGCCCGTCATGCTGACGATGACGGATTGAATTTCGACGCGCGCCATGCGCTCTGCCGCATCAACCGCCAAGCGGATGGAATTTTCGGCAGCCTCAAGATCAACGACAGCGCCACCCTTCAAGCCGCGCGCTCTTTGATGGCCAATGCCAATCACACGCGCTTTGTGCGTCCGTCCACGCAGCGCTTCGCCACCCGATACCGGCACCAATTCCGCAACCAGACAAACGATTTTACTTGTACCAACATCAAGCACGGAGATAACCGCGCCGCGCTTTGGCGACAAAGGCTTAAGACGAGGCGTAAGGCTCGGACCGCGCCAACTCATGCCGGACCTCCCTTTGCTTTAGCCCGCGCTTTTAAAAGCTCAACACGCGTATTGGCAGCGGCCTCCGTCAGGCGAAGCGTCACGCGATCGGACTGGCGCAAATCAACCGACACGATATCGCGATCCAAAATCTTCTTATCGCGAACCATCGCGGCAAATCGGGCGAGCGCTTTATCCGCATCTTCTTCGGGCAGATAAACGTCAAAGCCATTGTTTAATTTCAAGGTCCAGCGCCGATCGCCAACCCGAATACCAGCCCGCACCAAAGGCTTAACATCCGCTTGCGAGTCCAGAAGAGCAACGAATTCGCCGATATGCGATGCAGCACCTTCACCCACAACATGAGGAAGTTGCGCAAAAGCCTCATCATCCAGCGGACCAATCACACGACCATCGACACCGATCACCGAGAGGTCACCATTCATCTGCCAGATGGCATATGGCTTGTTCTCGACAATGCCGATCGACAGGGCATTGGGATAAAATTTACGAACCGCCACTTCGCGGATCATCGGCACTTCAAGAAGCCGCGCGCGGACCGCTTCCGCATCAAGGAAGGGCAATGATTCTTCAGGGCCAATGGCAGCAGCGTTAAGAACCGCCTTCTCATCCAGTGTCAGCAGACCAGAAATGGTAACGGAGCGAATATCGAACCCTAAGAGACGAGCCACCACACTGCGAGGCTCGCCATAAGTCGCCGCAAACGCATCCAAATGCCCGCCGCGATAAAGCCCGAAAGCCGCCGTCCCAACAAACAAAGCAACCGTGAGGCCCGAACCAAACCCCTTAGGCAGGCGCGAGAAAGCCGCCAATACGCGCTCCATGACACGAGCGCTGACGGAGGAGAGAAACTGAAAAAAGCGAGAAGAAAGAGGTTCGGAACGATAGACAAAACCAGTCTGAGCGTAAGGGCTTGCTGCCCTCAACGATCGCAGGTCGCGTCCTGAACCATCCATTTTACCAACTCGCCAAAACTAATGCCCGCATGGGCTGCCAACTCTGGCACAAGCGACGTTTCCGTCATCCCTGGCTGGGTATTGACCTCGAGGCAGATGACCTCGCCCGTGCCACCGGGCGTGTCGTCATATCGAAAGTCCATGCGGCTTACGCCCCGACAGCCAAGAGATTGATGTGCCGTTAATGCTAGTTTTTGAACAAGATGGTAAATATTTGGTAAAATTTCCGCTGGCAAAACGTGAATAGATCCGCCCTTGGCATATTTCGCGTCAAAGTCGTAGAAAACACCCGTCGCAGGCCGGATATCGATGACCCCCAAGGCCTTATTATCCATTACTGCACAGGTTAATTCCCGTCCCGGAATGAAACGTTCGACCAAAACTGATTCGCCAAACGCCCAATCCTCGCCCGCCAATTCCTGCGGCGGATGGGAGCGATCTTCCTTAACGATGATGACGCCGACCGACGATCCCTCGCTTACAGGCTTCACCACATAAGGCGGCTTCATCACATGGCGCTTGGCGGCTTCAAAGCGGCTAACCGTAATGCCCTCGGCAACGGGAACGCCTGCGGCCTTCATCACCGATTTGGCGCGGTCCTTCTGCATCGCCAAGGCGGATGCCAGCACGCCGGAATGCGTATAGGGGATGCGCATCATCTCCAAAATGCCTTGCACAATGCCGTCTTCGCCAAACCGGCCATGCAGCGCGTTAAACACGACATCAGGCTTTAACCACGCCAGCACCTCGGCCAGATCCCGACCAACATCCACGCGCGTGACCTTAAACCCTTCACCTTCGAGCGCCAGCGCACAGGCTTGCCCGGTCTTGAGGCTGACCGAACGCTCGGCGGAAAGGCCGCCCATCAAAACGGCAACATGCTTTTTAGCGCTCATGGCTCACCTACCCGCTTAATTTCCCATTCGAGAAGAATGCCCGACTGCTCGAACACGCGGCTCCGTATCTCTTCGCCGAGCGATTCAATGTCCGAAGCCTTCGCCCCCTCATGGGCAATCAAAAAATTTGTATGCAAGGGCGAGACTTCCGCCCCGCCCTTTTTAAACCCGCGAAACCCTGCCTGATCGACAAGCTCCCACGCTTTATACCCGGGAGGGTTACGAAAGGTTGAACCACCCGTACGCGTGTTCACAGGCTGCGTGGCGGAGCGCGCCTCGGTAATCGCATTCATCTCGGCCAAGATCGCGGTCGAATCGCCGGGCCTGCCTTGGAAAACGGCTTCGGTAAAAATAACGTCCTCGGCTATGGCACAATGGCGATAGGTAAAACCCATCGCCGCGTGGTCAAAGTGATGCACACGCCCGTTACGATCAACCCCGCGAGCGGAAACAAAAACATCTTTGGTTTCCCCGCCATAAGCCCCGCCATTCATACGCAAGGCGCCGCCGATCGTGCCTGGAATGCCGCGCAGAAATGAAAGGCCTGCAATGCCCGCTTCAGCAGCCATACGCGCGACCTTTACATCCGCCGCACCCGCACCTGCTATGACGCGATGCTGCTCATCTGTCGCAATCGCCTGAAAGCCTTTGCCAAGCTTGATCGCCACGCCGCGAAACCCGCCATCGCGCACCAACAGGTTAGAGCCCAGACCAAGCACTAAAACAGGAATATTCGACGGCAAGGCCGATAAAAAAACCGCAAGGTCCGCTTCATCTTCGGGTGCAAAGAAAAGATCGGCAGGACCACCAACCCGAAACCATGAATAAGGCGCAAGCGAGACATGATACGACAACGAACCGCGCAAAGGCGGGAACGTTAGCGTTATCACATCTGTCATGCCTTCACCGCGTCAAGCGCTGCGAGCTCAGTGGGCAACGCATAGGCCCATTGGGTAATATTGCCAGCCCCCAAACACACAACATAATCGCCGGGTGCGGCAATGCCATGAACGATTTTTGCCAAATGCGATGAATCCGGCAACGCAATGACATGACGATGACCATGCGCTTTAATGCCTTGCACCAGCCCGTCACGATCAGCTCCAGCAATCGGCGCTTCGCCTGCAGCATAGGTATCAGCAACGATAACGCAATCGGCATCGTTAAAGCAGGTTGAGAATTGATCAAACAGAGAAGCTAGGCGCGTATAGCGGTGCGGTTGAACAATGGCGATTACTTTAGCCGTTGTCGAAGCGCGCGCGGCCTTCAACACAGCAGAAATTTCAACCGGATGATGGCCGTAATCGTCAAAGATTTCAGCGCCGTTCCACTCGCCTGTTTTGGTGAAGCGCCGCTTGACACCGCCAAACCCCTCAAGCGCCACGCGGATCGCATCGGGTGCCATGCCAAGATGATAGGCAACCGCAATCGCAGCCGTTGCATTCAGCGCATTGTGATGACCCGGCATTGGCAGCACGAGATCATCGATCTTCGTCACAGCCTTTGATTTACGATCCCGAATGGAAACCGAGAATTTCGAGCGCCCACCTGCTAAATCAACTTTGCCAAGCCGCACATCGGATTGCGGGTTTTGGCCATAGGTAATAACGCGGCGATCTTCGATTTTTCCAACGAGTTCCTGCACCGTTGGATGATCCAGACACATCACAGCAAAGCCATAAAAAGGCAAATTCTCGATGAAGGCGCGAAACGCCTCTTTAATCGCATCAAAGGTTTTAAAGTGGTCGAGATGCTCCGGATCAATATTGGTCACAATGGCAACATCCGCTGGCAGTTTTAAAAACGTACCATCGGACTCGTCCGCCTCAACGACCATCCATTCGCCATCGCCCAAGCGCGCATTGGTGCCATAAGCGTTGATGATGCCACCATTGATCACGGTTGGGTCGAAATGTCCTGCCACCAATAAGGTTGCCACCAGCGATGTCGTGGTGGTTTTGCCATGGGTTCCCGCAATCGCCACGCAGGTCTTAAGCCGCATGAGTTCCGCCAGCATTTCAGCACGGCGCACCACCGGCAACCGCCGCTCGCGTGCTGCCATCAATTCCGGATTATCACGGCGGATTGCGGTAGAGACGACAATAACCTCGGCATCGCCCAAATTTTCAGCCGCATGGCCGATATGAACAAGAATGCCCTTCTCGCGCAAACGCTTCACATTCGCGCTATCGGAGGCGTCCGAGCCTTGCACGCGATAGCCGAGATTGTGCAAAACCTCGGCAATGCCCGACATGCCAATGCCGCCAATGCCGACAAAATGAATGGCACCCAGTTCGCTTGGCAGCTTCATGACCCGTTACTCCGCTTTACGTCTAATCCGGCAACATCCACAACGAGACGGGCCAACCGCACCGCCGCATCCGGAATGCCCGCGCTTTTGGCGGCGACACTTGAGTCGGTCAATTCGGAAGGATGGCTGAACAGCCTTTCGAGAAGCACCGCCAGCGCTTCCGGCGTGAAATTGGCCTGTTTGATGATAGTTGCCGCACCAATCCGGGCGAGCGTTTCCGCATTCGCGGCCTGATCCTGATCAAGCGATCCGGGCAAGGGCACAAGGATCGAGGCACGCCCAATCACGCCCAATTCCGCAACGGTTGATGCGCCTGCCCGCCCAATCACAAGATGGGCGTCGGCAATACGCTTTGGCAAATCGTCAAAAAACGCGCGAATATCGGCTTTAATGCCAGCCTCGGCATAATGCCGCTCGGCAACCGCTACATCATCACCGCGCGCTTGATGGACAATCGCAAGGCGCGATGTAAGCTCTTTCGAAAGCAGTCCTAGCGCTTTCGGCACAACATCGCTCATGATGCGCGCGCCTTGGCTGCCTCCGGTGACAAGGAGATTAATCGATCCATCAGGCGTTACCGGACGATAAGCGATATCAGCTGCATTTAACACGGCAGGGCGCACCGGATTGCCAACGAGATGCAATCTCCCTCTCACCGAACGGGGCACAGATTTGACATCGCCAAATCCCGTCGCAAGTGCTTTGGAAAACGGTGCCAAAAACCGGTTGGCCCGACCAAGCACCCCATTTTGCTCATGTACAAGGGTTGGAACACCCAAGAGCCAACCCGCCAGAACAGGCGGCACCGAAGGATAACCGCCAAATCCCACCACCGCATCGGGCTTTAAACGCCGTACCAATTGAAGCGATTGCACAAGCCCGTGCCCCAACGCCAACAGCGCCTTAATCAGCGCGATCGGCGATTTGCCGGATGGCGTCGCCGCCCGAATGGCGTGGCGCTCTTTGGCCGGAAAAGCACCACCATAGGCCATGCCGCGGGCATCCGTTGCCAAATGAACCTCAATGCCTTGTTTAACCAATTCAACGGCCAAGGCCTCGGCCGGGAAAAGGTGCCCTCCCGTTCCGCCCGCCGCCAATAGAATGCGGAGAGGACGCGCCATACTCAATCCTGCTCCGCCGCGCGGAAGCGATCGACATAATCGGCGCGTGGCCGTTTACGCGTTACCGCCAGCAAAAAGCCCATGCCAAGCCCAAGCGAAATCAAGGATGATCCGCCATAGGAAATAAAGGGCAACGTCATACCCTTGGCTGGCATCAGATGCACATTCACCGCCATGTTAATGGAGGCCTGAATACCAAAGAGAATAACCAAGCCTGCAGCCGCCAAACGGCAAAACGGTTCCTCGCTGCGCCGCGCCAAATACAGTCCGCGAAGCACCACAATCGCAAACACCATTAAGAGCGCGATACATGCGATTACGCCAAATTCTTCCGCCGTTACCGCAAACACAAAGTCCGTATGGCTGTCGGGAAGAATGCGTTTGATGGTCCCTTCGCCCGGGCCTTTGCCAAACCAGCCGCCTTCAACAAAGCTTTGCAGCGCATTATCAACCTGAAACGTATCGCCCGATGCAGGATTGCGAAAACGATTGATACGATCCGCCACGTGCGGCAATAATTTATAGGCTGCAAACAAGCCCACAAAGCCAACGCCGCCAAGGCCGAAGACCCAAAACATATGCAGGCCTGACAGAAAGACAAGGCTAACCCACACCATCGAAATCAACATGGTCTGGCCGATATCGGGCTCCAAGACCAAGGGACCAATCGTGGCAAACAGAATAAAGAAACCCAGGAAATTACCTGGCACATCGGAGCGTCGCCCGCCTTCCGAAAAAGCCCACGCTGCCAAAATAACAAAAGCAGGCTTGACGAATTCCGATGGCTGCAAGGCGATGCCTGCAATGGTAATCCAACGCCGCGCGCCCTTTACTTCCGCACCAAAAAGCAATGCAGCGCATACAAGCGCCATCCCGATAACAAATACCGCCAATGCCGTGCGCCTTACCGCGCGAGGTGTTAGAAAACTCACGAGAAACATAATAATAAAGGCAGGCGCTAAAAAGATCGCCTGACGGATCACAAAATGAAAGGTCGGCAAGCCAAGGCGCTCAGCGACAGGCGGGCTACCCGCAAGACCCAGCACAATGCCCGTCACCATTAACAGCGTAATGAGCACAAACATGGCGCGATCAATCGTCCACCACCAATCGGCAATCGGGTTTCTATCGAGGCGCGAATTCATCGCCTATCCTTTTACAAAGGGCTTAAAGCCCGAAAGCGCTTCAACTAAGGAACGAAACTGCGCGCCACGTCTTTCAAAATTCTTAAATTGATCGAAAGAAGCGCAAGCCGGCGATAATAAAACACAAGGCTCTGCTGACGCTGACGCTTGCGCGTCGTGCGAGGCCTGTTCAACCGCACCTTCAAGTGTTCCGGAGATCACATAGGATACGTGGCCTTCAAGCGTTTTGGCAAAATCATCTGCCGCCTCGCCGATCAAATAGGCTTTTTCAATGCGCTCAAAATAAGGCCGCAAGGCCAAGATGCCGCCTTCTTTGGCGCGACCACCCGCAATCCAGAAAATACCTTCGCTGAAAGACGCAAGCGCCTTCTCCGTTGCATCCGCATTGGTTGCCTTTGAATCATTGATAGCAACCGCTTTACCGATATGGCCAATCACCTCTAGCCGATGCTCCAACCCCGGAAAGCTCTTGAGCCCTTCGCGAATAGCATCATCCGACACGCCCAATGCCGATACGGCTGCAATGGCGGCCGCCGCATTTTGCGCATTATGAACACCTCGCAAGGTAGGAATACCAGAGAGATCGGCAATGCCACGCTGCTCGCCTAAGCAGGTCCAGTAAATCTCGGTCCCACGGCGATTAATGCCCGTCTCCAAGGCACGCTCCACCGACAGCCTAACGACGATATGCTGATCCGCCTCGCACCGATCGGCGATCGCGCGGCACCAATCATCATCAACGCCGATAATGGCTGTATCGGATGCCGCCACCAAGCGCTCTTTAACCGAAGCATAATGCGCCATCGTGCCATGGCGATCGAGATGGTCGGGGGTCAGATTAAGCAACACGCCAATGGTCGGTTTAAGCGATGGTGCCAAATCAATTTGATAACTCGAACATTCAATCACATGCACGCGATCATTCGATGGCGGGGCGAGCGCTAGAATGGCTGTTCCAATATTGCCCCCCAATGCAACATCGCGTCCTGCCACCCGCAACAAATGGGCGATTAATGCCGTGGTGGTTGATTTGCCATTGGTGCCCGTAATGGCAATAAAGGGCGCTAAAGGGGCATGCGCCAACCGCTCGCGGCAATACAGTTCAACGTCACCAATAATCTCGACCGCAGCGGCCTTTGCTTTCTCAACGGTCCAATGCGGCTCGGGATGTGTAAGCGGCACGCCGGGCGATAAAACAAGCGCCGCATAGCGCGAAAAATCAGCAGTCGATAAATCAACAAGCGTCAGCTTTGCTTCGCGCGCGATGCGACGAGAGGCTTCTGAATCATCCCATGCCTCAACCTGTGCACCACCGGCCATCAAAGCTTGCGCCGTTACAATCCCTGACCCGCCAAGACCAAAGACGGCAACGCGTTGATTGGCGAAGGTTGAAACAGGCGTCATCGGATCAACGGAGCTTCAAGGTTGACAGACCAATCAAGGCCAAAATGACCGAGATGATCCAAAAGCGGATGACGATTTGCGGCTCTTTCCATCCCAATTTCTCGAAATGATGATGAATAGGAGCCATAAGAAAAATACGTTTACCTGTCAGCTTAAAAGATGCGACTTGAATGATAACGGAAACCGCTTCAAGCACGAAAAGACCACCCACAATGCCCAGCACAATTTCATGCTTGGTGGCGACCGCGATGGTGCCCAGCAAACCGCCCAAAGCGAGCGAGCCTGTATCCCCCATAAAAATTTGCGCAGGCGGAGCGTTGAACCATAAAAAGCCAAGTCCGGCGCCAATTAAAGCACCGCAGACGACGGCGAGCTCACCCGTTCCGGGGGTAAAATGGATTTGCAGATAATTGGCAAAAATCGCGTTACCGGCAAGATAGGCAATAAAGCCAAAGGTGGCGGCGGCGATCATCACCGGAACAATGGCCAACCCATCAAGCCCATCCGTCAAATTCACGGCATTTCCGGCAGCAACGATAATAAACGCACCAAAGGCCAGAAAGAAAAAGCCAAGATCAAAAACAATCTCTTTGAAAAAAGGTACCGTTAACGAGGTCGAGAGTTTGCCGACGCCGATATTCGACATCACGTAACACGCAACAAGCGCAATCAAAGCCTCAATCAAAAGCCGCATACGGCCCGAAAGCCCTGCATGCGATTGCTTGGTCACTTTCAGATAATCATCATAAAAACCAATCGCGCCAAAACTAATGGTCACACCCAGCACGACCCATATATAAACATTGCGCGGGTTGCACCACAGCAATGTCGCTACAAGAACACCGGATAAAATCATTAACCCGCCCATTGTGGGCGTGCCCTTTTTGGTGAGTAGATGAGATGCGGGCCCATCTTCCCGAATGGGCTGCCCTTTACCCTGCCTCACACGAAGGCTCGCAATAATTGTTGGGCCAAAGAAGAAAACGAAAAACAGCGAGGTAACCGTCGCGCCAACGGTTCGAAACGTAATGTAGCGAAACACGTTTAAAACGCTGAGGAAACCGCTATATTCCGCAAGCAAAGTAAGCATTATCGATTTCCTTTAGCGAAGTGATGTTTAAGCGCGGTAACAAGCGGTCCCATTCGACTGCCGAGCGATCCTTTGATCATGATCGTATCACCAGGGCGAATAGCCTCAAGGAGAAGTGGCTCCAACGCAGCTGAATCGGGCGCATACGCCCCGCGCATGGATGGGGACACTTCACTCCAGAGCGAGGCCATGAAAGGGCCACAGGCAAAAAGTAGATCGACATGATGAGTCGAAAGATCCGGCGCCAGACCAGCGTGAAGCTGAGCGCTTTGTTCGCCCAATTCGCGCATATCGCCCAACACGGCAATTCGACGTCCATCTTTACTGGTCGGCGTTGAGGCGAGTACGGCGAGAGCGGCTCTTACAGCCGCCGGATTGGCATTATAGCTTTCATCCAATACACAAATTTGATCGTCGCCTTCACCAAGCATCACTCGCGCGCCGCGACCAGAAGGCGGCGTTACCTCTTTCATTGAAGAAAGAACCGAGTCCAGATCAGCTCCAAGCGCATCCGTGACACCTAGAATGCCAAGACTGTTTATAGCCAAATGCCGTCCAGGACTGCCCAACCGATAGGTTTTCCGGCTACCAAAAAAATCGACCGTCACATCCGATACATCTGGCGAAAGCATGATATCGAGCAAGCGGATATCTGCTTCCGCATGTGATCCAAAGCTAACAATCCGCTCCGCAGGTGATGCCTTAGCCGCCAATCGCATGCGCTCGTAATGTGGGTTATCGCGATTAATCACCGCAACGCCGCCGGGCATTAGCCCAGAAAAAATTTCCGACTTCGCATCGGCGATGGCTTCAACATTCGGGAAGAATTCAAGATGCACCGCCTCTACCGTTGTGATTAAAGCGACATGCGGTTTGACCATTTTGGTTAACGGTTCAATTTCACCCGCATGGTTCATACCGATTTCAAACACGCCATATTCTGCGCTCTCAGCCATGCGCGCCAATGTCAGCGGAACGCCGAAATGATTGTTATAGGAAGCGACCGACGCATGCGTTTCGGCCTGAACCGACAACAGCGTTTTAAGCGCTTCCTTGGTGCCTGTTTTTCCAACAGAGCCGGTAACGGCTGCGATACGGGCATGTGAACGCGCACGCGCCGCGTTTCCGATCTGGCGCAATCCGTCCAGCACATCAGGGACGGCGAGCAATGCACCAGCATCGGCAAATTCCGCCGCTCGTTGATCGGACACCAAGGCCGCAGAAGCACCCTTCTCAAAAGCCAAGCGGATGAACTCATGTCCATCACGGCTTTCGCCTTCAAGCGCCACAAATAAATCACCGGGGTTTAGGGTGCGTGTATCAATAGAAACACCGGTAACGGCCCCAATCGTGCCGTGAATATTTCCGTTCGTAGCTGCTTGCAATGAAGCTTCAGTCCAAAGAGGAACACTCACGCACGCATCTCCTCAAGGATGGAGCGAACGGTGTCATGATCAGAAAACGGCACCATCGTTTGACCGATCATTTGACCTGTCTCGTGGCCTTTTCCTGCGATCAACACCACATCCCCCGCCCGCACCATCTCAACACCTGCTTTAATCGCCGCGAATCGGTCGCCAATGTCGCGCGCGCCGGGGCAGGCTGCAAGGATAGACTGGCGAATGGCGACTGGGTCTTCGGAGCGCGGATTATCATCGGTTATAATTATTTCATCCGCCAATCGCCGCGCAATCTCGCCCATAATCGGCCGTTTGCCCCGATCACGATCGCCCCCACAACCAAAAATACAAATCAACCGGCCAGAGGCAAAAGGTCGAAGCGCGATCAGCGCCTGCTCCAACGCTTCTGGCTTATGCGCGTAATCGATCAGGATAAGCGCCTTGTTCACCTCGGCAACGCGTTCGAGGCGTCCTTTGACACCGCGCAAATGACGAAGCGCTTCAAAAACATCGTCGGGTTGTTCACCAACGGCCAAAGCAAGCCCCGCCGCAACCAAAGCATTGGAAGCCTGAAACGCACCCGCTAACGGTAAAAGGATGTCATATCGCTGGCCTTGCCATTCAAGAACGAGTTTTTGATCAAAGCCGAATTGTCCTGCTGAAATTAATTTTATATCTTGCCCGCGATGGCCGACAGTCAAGCACCGAATCCCACGCGCGGCTGCGACGCGTACAACCTCGGCTCCTTCCGGCGAATCCAGATTAGCAACCGCCACACCATCCGTTGGCAACAGCGTATCAAAAAGCCGAAGCTTGGCCGCGAGATAAGAGTCCATCGTGGCATGGTAATCGAGATGATCATGACCAAGATTGGTAAAGGCTGCAGCCTTCAACCGCACCCCATCAAGGCGATGTTGATCGAGCCCATGGGAGGATGCCTCCATCGCGAGATGGGTCACGCCTTCAAGCGCCAAAGCATCCAATGTTTGGTGAAGCTGAACAGGATCCGGCGTTGTTAATGCGCCATACGTAACAGCATTAGCGCGCACAACACCAATCGTTCCAAGGCTTGCCGCAGGATGCTGGCAGTGCTCAAAAATCTGCCGCGTGAAATCGGCAACTGATGTTTTTCCAGCCGTTCCCGTTACAGCCACACTTGTTTCGGGCTGCCTTGGATAAAACCGAGACGCCGCTAAAGCGAGGGCGTGGCGTGCATTGTTCGTTCTAATATCGGAAACATTTGGATCAAGCGTCGCACCCGCTTCCCCTTCATGGATAATGGCCTTTGCTCCCGCGCGCATGGCTGCGTCAATATAGGCGGAGCCATTTTGCTTTGCACCCGCAAGCGCAAAAAAGGCAAAGCCGGGTTGAACCATACGGCAATCCGCCGATAGCCCCGTAATTTCGACATGGGCGTCATGAGCATCAACAGTTGGGATGAGTTGGCCAAGTTTCATTTGGTGCCCCATGCACCCATTTTGACCATGGTCGGGAATGGCGCAACCGGTGGCTCAAACCGCTTGGGCATATCAAGAAAAGGAGCCACGCGCTCAATCACAGCGCCTGTTACAGGCCCTGCATTCCAACCCGCTGTCTGATAACCAAAAGTACCTTGCACCGCTTGCGGCTCATCCATAATGGTCATGAACAAATATTTTGGCTTATCGGCGGGGGCAACGGCCATAAAGGTCGTAAACACTTTTGTCGGGTCGTAATGCCCGTGAAAGTTTTTATTCGCCGTACCCGTTTTGCCACCAACAAAATAGCCGTCAATATCGGCCTTGCCCGCTGTACCAAGCTTATTCGATGCGTTCAACCGCATCAAATAGCGCATAGCTTCACTGGTTTCAGGCTTGATGACACGCACCGACATCGCATCGGCTTGCTCTTGTGTGCGCGGCAAAAACGTCGGTGGCATCATGGTGCCACCATTGACCAAGGCACAAACGGCCATCACCGCTTGAAGAGGCGCAACAGCCAGACCATGGCCATAGGCAATCGTAACGGTTTCAAGCTCACCCCAATGGACAGGCTTTTGCGGCTCGGCGCTTTCGGGCAATTCCGTGCGCAAGCGGTCAAGCTGACCCATCTTTTTCAAAAAAGCTTTGTGGCCTTCAAGCCCAACCGAAAGTGCAGCCTTTGCCGTTCCGATGTTCGAGGAGTGAATAAACACTTCCGGTATTGTCAAAATCCGATGCGTTGCATGAAAATCGGTAATTTCGAATTTGCCATACCGCAAATTGGTACGCGCATCGAACTGCGAATTAATCGTAGCTTTTCCTGAATCCATCGCCATGGCGAGCGTCAACGCCTTATAGGTTGAGCCCATTTCATACGTACCCACAACGACGCGGTTAATTTTATCAGGGTTAAGCGCGTCAGCCGGATTATTCGGATCAAAATCGGGTAGAGAGGCAAGGGCAATGACTTCGCCCGTTGTCACATCAATCACCATACCACCAACGGCTTTCGCCTTATATTTTTCCATCGCTTTCATCAGTTCGTCACCCAGCGCATGCTGAACACGAATATCGATGGTAAGTTTTACAGGCGTCAAATCGGCCGGCTGCGCAGCAAGACCGGCATTGGCAAGGTCAGAAAGTCCCTGCCCATCAATATATTTCTCGATTCCCGAAATACCCTTATTATCAACATCGGTTGTGCCAAGGACATGAGCGGCAACAACGCCATTAGGGTAAAAGCGCTGGCTTTCGGTTGGAAATTCGATTCCGGGTAAGCCCAGCCGAAAAATTTCATCTCTGACTTGGCGGCTGACGCGCCGCTTGATCATAACGGCGCCATGCTTTGTCGAAAATTTATTGCGTAAATCGCGGGCGTTTAATTCCGGCAATACGGCGGTTAACAACTCCACCGCCTCATCTTTATCGATTAGCCGCCTTGGTTCAACATAAACGGAATAAGATTTGAGATCGGTAGCCAAAACGACACCATTGCGATCAACAATGTCAGGCCGCGCTTTTGCAATTTGTTCGGGTTGAAAAAATTTGGTGGCGACTTCATCCGGTTGATCGGCCAGTTTGACAAGCTTCCATCCAATCGTACCAAAAACCACAATAAAAGCGAGCATTGCAAAATAAAGCCTGTGCCCACTTTTATCGAGGCGCATGCTAAAGAGCGCGGAAAAGATCCGCGAAAACAGCGATCGATTTTTTTTCTTTGGTGGATGACCTTCACCGGGCCGCACGCCGTGCAAAGGATCCTCGGGATGAAATGAACGCGCCATTGCTCGTTATTGCTTTGGAACAGTGGACGACCGACCATCCGTCGATTTCGCCGCTTTGTTTGCCGTATCGCTCAAGCCCAAGGTAGAGAGCTTGTCGCCAATCATATCGGTCTCTGCCGGACGATCTGGCACATCCTGCCAACGCACAATCTGCTGCGTGCTCAAGGGTACGAGATCGAGATTAGCATCAACCAATTTCTGCAAACGGGTCGGACTGTTCAACCCTTGCCATTCTGCTTTGAGCTGACCAATTTTGTCATGCTCTGCGGCGATCATCTTGTTCAAGCGCGCCACTTCAGAGGTTAAAGCCATCGTGTCATATTTAATTTTATACACATAAACAGCCGAGCCAATCAGCAGCAAAATAGCAAAGGCATGAAAAATACGTGGCATGTTACGCCCTTCCTCGGCTGACTGATTTTTCGGGGTTCGCATGGGTACGCTCGGCAATCCGAAGCTTGGCCGAGCGTGCGCGCGGATTGGCCCTTGTTTCAACCAATCCGGCAATAATCGCTTTTCTGGCCAAATTGATGAACGTCTTTGCGCGCGGTTGCGCCGAAGGCATGTGGCGCGAAGGGCCAGGCGTTTCACCCGAACGATCGGCGATGAATTGTTTTACAATCCGGTCTTCAAGCGAATGAAACGTCACAACCGCCAAACGGCCACCGGGTGCTAAAATCTTTTCAGCAGCAGCCAATCCGCGCTCTAATTCACCCAATTCATCATTCACCGCGATGCGAAGCGCTTGAAAGGTACGGGTTGCCGGATGGATGGCATCTGGCGGCATATAAACCACCGAGGCCACCAAATCGGCCAATTGCTTGGTCGTCATAATCGGTGCATTGCGCCTCGCAGCCACAATTGCTTTTGCCACCGCCCGTGATTTCCGCTCCTCGCCATAGCGATAGATGAGATCAGCCAAAGCCCCCTCCTCCATCGTGTTGACCAGATCAGCAGCGCTTTCGCCCGCTTGCGCCATGCGCATATCGAGCGGGCCATCCGCGCGGAAGGAAAATCCCCGCGCCGGGTCATCGATCTGCATCGATGAGACGCCGATATCGAGCACAACCGCATCTGCAGGCGCAAAGTCATGCTCCGCGGCCAAATCACCAAGATCGCCAAATTGGCCTTGAACGAGCGTTAAACGCCCATCAAACGAAGCAACCATCGATGCGCCTGCCGATATCGCATCCGGATCGCGATCAATCGCCATCACACGGCATTCGGGGTTTTGCGCCAAAAGTGCACGCGTGTAGCCGCCCGCCCCAAAGGTGCCATCGATAATCGTTTCCTCATCAGAAACATCAAGCGCGGCCAACACTTCTTCCAGCAGCACCGGAATATGGCGCTGATCAGGGGTGTTGGCGTCCACCGGGCGCAAAGAAGAGGAACTGGTCATAAGGGGCACAAATCGCGGCACAGGTGAAACGCATTGATGAATGGGATCACAATGGCTTAAGCATGGTTAAGAATTGGTTGAAATTAAGACAAAATTTGCAAATTTTACGGCCCGCAAGCGGCCGAATCGTTAATATGCCAGTCGGTCTGTAAGCCGGGTTCTGTATGGCGGGGAATTGCTCCCCCGCGTGACGACCATTCCTCTAGGACGGCTGTTGCCAGCCGTCTCAAGCAACCAACCCGGACGACGGGGCTGAAGCGGCCCTGAGGGCTTGCGCCCTCGTGTCATCCCTATTCGGTCTTGCTCCCGGTGGGGTTTACCCTGCCGTGACCGTTGCCGGCCCCGCGGTGCGCTCTTACCGCACCTTTTCACCCTTACCTGCCACCGAAATGGCAGGCGGTATTGCTTTCTGTGGCACTTTCCCTGGGGTCGCCCCCGCCGGCCATTAACCGGCACCGTTTCTCCATGGAGCCCGGACTTTCCTCCCGTCTTGCGACCGGCGGCCGTCCAACCGACTGGCATGAGATGCGATAAGCCTATTTAACATGGCATTCAAGGCAATAACGCCTTCATCTTTTTGCAATAAGCCCGATTGGCCGCATTGGCCTTGGTGGCATTCAGCCCGCTTTGATAGCGGGTAACGGTTCCGCAAAGGTCGCCATCGGCCAATTGATAGGCCTGGGCGAGATAGCGAACGCCTAAAGCAATATTCGTCTCAGGATCGAAAAGAGACTTCGATGCCCCTCTAAATCCCAAAGCATTGGCTGTGCCCGGCGTGATTTGCATCAAGCCAACGGAAGAACCGTTACGGGCATCGCGATGCCAACTGCTCTCAACCATAATCAAAGCGCTTACAAGCTCGGATGGCAGACCATTGGCCTCGGCATGACGATCAATAATCTGTCTGATCTCGGCCTGTGTCGTTAGAGCTACAGGATGGGTTAACGCTTGAGCATCCGCGGAGGTGAAGGGCATAAAGGGAAAGCTCATCAACAACGCAATACACGATATCGGAAAGCGCATGGGTTTGCTCCATGT
Organism: Hyphomicrobiales bacterium; assembly: GCA_947455025.1. Classification (GTDB taxonomy): domain Bacteria; phylum Pseudomonadota; class Alphaproteobacteria; order Rhizobiales; family Beijerinckiaceae; genus CAIUPE01. Next base: position 40,652 of record CANGLU010000014.1, on the reverse strand, counting down.
GTCCCGCTAAGCGGAAAGAAATGGCAACGATCATCCAACCGGATGTCGCGATGAATAAACGCAGTACTGGGGGAGCGCCGGATAATCGTCTGTCCGGCATGAAAGGAGATAACGCCTAAAGTGCGTTACCGTGAATTGCCTAAGCGCGGAGCAAACGCATCCGATTTTAGGCATGACGAATATGAACCTGTCATAATCTCCATTGACCTTCAAAAAATGGCGCAATTAAGACAGTAGCGAAATAAAAATATTTTCCATCGGTGTTGGCGTTTACGCCATACTACCTATCAATTCATTCATAAATTAACGAAAATTTTAGATTTAAGGCACGCACCGATCTTAACGCGCTTGGTTCATCCATTGGTGGTGTAAGGCCGGATTCGCCTCATAGAGATGGCGCAATGCCATCAGCAATTCAGCGGCATGGGCATTGCGCTGTTCGGCAATTGCGAGCTTGATATCATCAACAATCATATCTCGAATTTTTTCGACGCCATGATTTATATGCAGCAGATAAGATACGAGCGCTGCGGCGGCGACGTCCGGCAAATGCTCATGCTCGCCAATCGCTTCGATTTGATCGCGATCAAGTCCGCAAAGATCACAAATATCGACGATTGAAATCACGCCCTGACCCTCGAAATTTTTTCGAGAATAGAATGCGTCAATCCACTGAAATCACAATCAGGCGAAGTGCGGATGGTTACGCCGCACGGCGCTCCAGCTTGGGGCGAATGCCCAGCAAATGGCAAATCGCATAGGTCAATTCGGCGCGGTTCATCGTGTAAAAATGGAAGTCCGAAATTCCCCTATCGAGCAAATCAAAAACCTGCTCTGCCGCAACAGACGCCGCAATCAATCGGCGCGTTGCCGGGTCGTGATCGAGGCCTTCAAATCGGCTCGCTAACCATGTTGGAATGGTAGCGCCCGTCTTGGCGGCAAAATTGGCTGTTTGATGAAAGTTTTGAACTGGCAAAATTCCAGGCAAGATAGGAATCGTGATCCCGCGTGCCCGCGCCCGATCAAGATATCGGTAGTAAAGATCATTATCGAAGAAAAATTGCGTAATCGCGCGCGTCGCACCCGCATCAATCTTGGCTTGCAAGACATCCAAGTCGGCATCGAAATTAGCGCTCTCCGGATGCTTTTCGGGATAGGCGGAAACCGAAATATCGAACTCACCAATGGCACGGATTCCTTTGATCAAATCCGCCGTTGTCGCATAGCCCTGAGGATGGGGAACATAGCGCTCACCAACGCCGCCTTGTGGATCACCGCGCAAGGCCACAATGTGATGAATACCGGCATTCTTATAGGATCGAACGACCTCATCAACCTCGTCGCGCGACGCTCCGACGCATGTTAAATGCCCTGCGGCGCGTAAATTGGTTTCTTGCGCAAGGCGCGCAAGCGTAAACAAAGTACGCTCACGTGTAGAACCACCTGCGCCATAGGTTACAGTGACAAAATCCGGCTCAAGCGGCGCGAGGCGTTGAATTGATTCCCACAAAGCGGGCTCAACCTCTTCGGTCTTTGGTGGAAAAAATTCGAACGATACACGAAGCGTATCGGATGCGAGATTTCGGCTTGGACGCGACACGATATCTTCCTTCATCACAGTCCTCCTCTCAGGCAATAAGATGGCGTGGATCACGCGCGACAAAAATGGAAACGGTCAGCTGGCCGCCAGCCGCATTCGGGGGCGCAATATCCTCATGCTGGGTGACATCAAGACCCGCCTCGATCAACCAGTCCGTCATTTGCCCCACCGAAAAACCGAGACGCCGATGCGCCTGCGTTTCACGTAAAAATTCGAGATCATGGGGAGCAAAATCAATCACGACGAGCCGACCACCGGGCGCAAGCGCTTGGGCTGCTTCGCGCAAGGCCCGTGCAGGATCGTCCAAGAAATGCAGAACCTGATGGATGATTACCAGTTCAAACGCATTCCGATCAACCGGGAGAGCATAGAGGTCGCCCTGTCGCCATTCGACGCCTTTGATATTCTCATGCTCAAGATTGGCGCGTGCCACCGCCAACATCGCATGGCTTGCGTCAACGCCGACAATCCGCTGCGCCTGCGCGCCGAGCAAGGAGATCATCCGTCCCGTGCCCGTGCCCAAATCAAGCAAGCTCGCCAGAGGCGCATCGCCAATAATGTTTTTGATCTTGGCTTCAACCACAGTTTCAGCCGCATGCAGCGACCGGATACGATCCCACTCCGCCGCATGGCGGCTAAAATAGGCTTGAGCCGCTTCCGCACGTTGCGCACGGACATCGTGCAGCCGCGCGCGATCAGACGCGATGGTCAGGTCGTGCGGGTCAAGCCTTTGAATGAGTACCCGCGCCAATTGCCCCAGACTCGTGCGATCCGCGAGGCGAAAAAACGCCCAGGCGCCCTCACGGCTCCGCTCAATCAATCCGGCTTCTGCCATCAGCTTTAAATGGCGCGAAACGCGGGGCTGCGACTGGCCCAAAATATCGGTGAGATCGGTTACCGTCAGCTCGCCCTCGTCCAAGAGCGAGAGAATACGCAAACGCGTATCCTCGCCAGCCGCGCGCAATCCGGCAATCAAACTTGCAAGCGCCATTGAGTGGACGGGATGAGGATCGAGCATGGCACCAACCGATTAATAGAAAGACATAAACATATCTTTATATCAATTTTTTAAGATCGGCAAGCCTAATTTTGTTATGACAAAATCCGGGCCTTACGATGCCTTTCGGTCAATTCTCGTGTTCCGGCCAATCAAAACTACCCCGACCACGGCGACCGCAAAAGCCCATGTGTACCCGTCCACGCTTTCGCCATTGATCAGAGCGGCGCATCCCAAGGTTACGAAGGTTTGCAGCAATTGCGTCTGGCTCACCCTCGCCTGCCCGCCCATAGCGAGCCCGGCATTCCAGAAAAAGAAGCCTATATATTGGCTCATCAGCCCCAAATAGGCGAAAGCGGCCCAATGGGCCATCGGAACGGCATATAGATCGGAAGGTGCTGTTAAGAGTGCCACGGGGATTGTTAAAGGCAACCCAATGACAACCGCCCATGAGACGACTTCCCAACCGGGACGCGTCTTGGTCAAACGCGCAAAAGCGGTGTAGCCGGCCGCAGCACTCACAACCGAGCCTACCAGCAAGACATCGCCGAGCCCAAAGCTGCCGCCGCCATCGCGAAGGGAAAAGCCAATTACAAGGGCAGCACCGATCAAAGCGCTGATCCAAAAGCCACGCGAGGGCCGCTCACCCGATGCAATAGCCGCAAACATGGCAACCGCTAAGGGCAAAATACCGAGCACCACGCCGCCATGCGAGGCCGGCACCAGACACATGGCAAAACCCGTAAAGCCGGGGAACCCGATAATCGTAAACACGGCACCGACGAGGAGCGTATAAAATTCGATGCCGCGCGGCATTTTTTTGCGCAGTAGGGTGAGAACCACCAAAGCCACAAGCCCGGCCAACGTCGCCCGTCCCGATGTGACAAACCAGGGATCAAGCGAGCCGACGGCAATCCGCGTCATCGGCAGCGTGACGCCGAAAATTACAACCCCGATCGTGCCGAGAACTAGGCCAAGGGTCTCGCGCGATAGGGTCATGTTCAAACGCACTCACAGGCAAATCAGTCGATGGCGTCGGCATAGCCCGTATCGGAGAGCAAGTCATCCCCGATGGTTCAGCTCACCGGAAGGGCGGCTCGTCAAAGCTTCGCAGCTTTCGAGAATGCGCCGTGCCATGCAGAACGCGCAATTGATCTAAAGCGGTAATACCAATATCCAAATGTTCACTGATCGCGCGTTCATAAAACGCGTTCGCCGCACCGGGTAATTTGATCTCGCCATGCAAAGGCTTGTCGGACACGCAGAGAAGCGTTCCATAGGGCACACGGAAGCGAAAGCCTTGCGCGGCAATCGTGCCGCTTTCCATATCAACCGCAATCGCCCGCGACAGATTGATCCGCCGCCTTTCTTTCGACCACCTTAATTCCCAATTGCGATCGTCATAGGTAACAACCGTTCCGGTGCGCAGACGCCGCTTTAACGCCTCGCCTTTATCACCCGTTACCGATGCCGCCGCTTCTTGCAACGCAACTTGAATTTCAGCCAAGGCCGGAATGGGTATTTCGGTTGGCACAACACTATCGAGAATTCCGTCTTCACGCAGATAGGCATGGGCCAGCACATAATCGCCAATCCGCTGCGATTGTCGAAGTCCGCCGCAATGCCCCACCATCAACCACGCATGCGGGCGCAACACGGCTAAATGATCCGTGATATTTTTCGCATTGGCGGGCCCCACACCAATATTAACAAGGGAAACGCCCTGACCCTTTTTCGTCGTCAAATGATAGGCGGGCATTTGAAACCGTTGCCATGGCGATGCTCTGAAGATCACCTCGACCTCTTCATCGCTGGTTTTAGAGGTGAATTCTACGCCGCCCGGCAGCACCAGTTTTTCATAACTCGCATCCGTTCGAAGCGTTTGAATACCGCGCCGAATAAATTGATCCACATAGCGGTGGTAATTGGTCAGCAAGATCCAAGGCTGCACCGCGCGCCAATCGGTACCTGTATAATGCACAAGGCGACGAAGCGAAAAATCAACCCGCACCGCGTCAAACAAAGCGAGTGGTCTTGGGCGTTCGCCATCATAATCCCACAAACCATCGGCAATTTCATCGCCCACTTCCGACAAAAGCGGAATGGGAAAATGCAAGGCCAAATCCGCCGCACTTGCTCCACCACGCCCCAATTCATCGCCGCGATCAAAGACATAGGGATAGGGAATTTCCTGCGCGCTTAAACCCACTTCAACATGGGCGTTAAACTCGCTCATCAGCGGTCGCAATTGCTCAATCAGATAGGACCGAAAGGCCTCAGGCTGCGTCACCGTTGTCGTGTATGCCCCCGGCACCGAAAATTTTGCGTAAGCCCGCGGACTGGTCGGCACCAGCCCTTCAGGATGATAACCGATGCGGAGTTCGGGGTAGCGAAACGCCAAGCGCTGCTCCGGGCTCGGCGGCACACCACCGGTTAAATAATGTTCGACGGCATCGCGTAAGGCGGAACTTGCGGCGGCATACATGATCTCAAGCGCTTCGACGGCATCTTCGGGGGTGCTAACCCGCCGCGACGATTGTTGAGCCTTCGCCATCTCTATTCCCTCCCTCAAATCACCCGCATCGGCTATGGCATCCTATCAACCTGCGTCATTGACCGCATCCGATGACAGGAAGATGATAGACCACAACAGGTTACGCAAGGAGATAATCGTGATGGATCTACCCCTCACCCGCTTGGCGATTGCCCTTGCCATCGGCCTTTTGATCGGGCTTGAGCGGGGATGGAGTGCACGCTCGGAAAAGGAAGGCGAGCGCGCTGCCGGCCTGCGCACGCATGCGATATCCGGATTATTAGGCGGCGTCACCGCGCTTGTGGGTCAACTCACGACGCCATTGCTGATTGGCTTTGTCTTTTTAGGCTTTTCTGTCGTAACAGCATTATTCCATTGGCTTGAAAGCCAGGACGAACATAATTTCAGCGCCACAGGCGTCGTTGCGGGCATGATGGCCTTTATGCTCGGGGCCTATGCCGTACTGGGCCTTCCAGAAATTGCCATCGCCGCCGCAACCGCAACCGTGGTGCTCTTGGCACTTAAATCAACATTGCATGGCTGGCTGCAAACGCTCGAATGGATCGAGGTTCGTGCTGTGCTCATCCTCGTCACCATGACCTTTCTCTTTCTCCCCTTTATTCCGGACCGGACCATCGATCCGTGGGATACGTTAAATCCGGCACGGATTTGGGAACTCGCAATCTTTGTCTGCGCCATTTCCTTTTCGGGCTATATTGCCATCCGTCTGTTTGGCGAACGCAACGGCGTTATGCTCGCAGCCCTTGCCGGCGGGGTCGTTTCCTCAACCGCAGCAACGCTCAATTTTGCCAAAATCGCGCGGGCCAATCCAACCCAGACCACCATCATGACGGGCAGCATTGTCCTTGCGGGCGCGGTGATGAGTATCCGTATTCTGCTCATCGTCGCCGCACTCAACCTGCCACTTTTAACACTTCTCTGGCCTGTCTTGGGAATGGCGGCGCTGGTGCAAGGCGGCAGCGGCGCCATTATGATCATTGCAGGGGCCAGAAGCGGCCAGCGGCGGATCGAATGGAAAAACCCGTTTGATCTCCCCTCGGCCCTTCAATTCGCGCTCTTTATCGCCCTTATCATCCTCCTCTCAACGCTGGCCGCCCGCCATTTCGGCAGCAATGGCTTGCTCGGTCTGGCCGCCCTCTCGGGGCTGGCGGATGTGGATGCGATTACGCTCGCCTTGGCACGGCTTCAGGATCCGCCGATCAATATCACCGTCGCCGCCAACGGTATTTTGATTGCCGCCACCGTCAATACACTCATTAAAAGTGTGATTGCCGGATGGACGGGAGGCTCCGATATCGGGTGGCGAACCCTGATGACGAGCACCGGAGCCATTCTCGCCGGCGGAATTATTCTCCTGATTATGAATGTGTAATTTTGCACATAAGTGATCATGGCAATTTATCCGAATGTGCAGTTTTGCAATATAACCTTCTGATTTTGGCAATTGGTCGAACCCGTTCTTTCAGCTAAGCCCACTCCAGAGTGCTTGCGCTTAAGATCCATTCAAGGAGACATCAACATGAACTCGACCCTCACCAACCTCTTCTCACTGGCCTCGCGGCTCTTTTTGGCCTTCATCTTTGTCATGGCAGGCTGGGGCAAGCTCAACGGCATTGAAGGCACCGCCGGCTACATGGCCAGCGCCGGCATTCCTCTCGCCAATGTTCTCATCTACCTCGTCATTCTAACCGAGCTCGGTGGCGGCATTTTGATCGCTATTGGCTACCAGACCCGCATCGTTGCTTTCCTGATGGCGGGCTTCACGATCCTGTCGGCTTTGATCTTCCACTTTAATTTTGGCGATCAGATGCAGATGATCAACTTCATGAAGAACATCGCCATTGCCGGCGGCTTCCTATCCCTCGTCGCCAATGGCGCGGGTGCTTGGTCGCTCGACGGTCGCAAGTAATTCCTGCCTTCGATCGACAATGAAAAAGCGCCCTAACCGGGGCGCTTTTTTTGTTTTGGCGTTTTAATTCTCTTAGCGCGTCAGCTTCTTGTACTTGATCCGCTTCGGTATCGTTGAATCAATGCCAAGACGACGCTTCTTGTCTTCTTCATAGTCTTGGAAATTACCTTCGAACCATTCGACATGGCTGTCGCCTTCAAAGGCGAGCATGTGGGTTGCGATACGGTCGAGGAAGAAGCGATCATGCGAGATGATCACGGCGCAACCGGCGAAATCTTCAAGCGCTTCTTCCAAAGCGCGCAAGGTTTCAACGTCAAGATCGTTGGTTGGTTCGTCGAGCAGCAGTAAATTGGCGCCGCTTTTCAGCATTTTGGCAAGATGCACGCGGTTGCGCTCGCCCCCCGAAAGCATGCCGACTTTCTTCTGTTGATCGCCGCCCTTGAAGTTAAAGGTCGAGCAATAGCCGCGCGAATTGATCTCGCGTTTGCCGAGATAAATCACTTCATTGCCGCCCGAGATTTCTTCCCAAACGGTTTTGTTGGAATCAAGCGCATCACGCGACTGGTCGACATAGCCAAGCTGCACCGACTCACCCACCGTTATCGAGCCTGAGTCCGGCTTTTCTTGTCCGGTGATCATGCGGAACAGCGTCGTTTTACCCGCGCCGTTCGGACCAATCACACCGACAATGCCGCCGGGTGGTAATTTAAACGTCAGATTATCGATCAGCAACCGATCGCCATAGCCTTTCGACAAGCCCTCAAAATCAATGACATTGTTACCAAGCCGCTCAGCCACTGGAATAATAATCTGCGCAACGCTCGGGCCAGAGGCGCGGTCATTCTGCCGTTGAACCAAATCATCATAGCGCTGCACACGCGCCTTTGATTTAGCCTGACGCGCTTTAGGGCTTTGCGAAATCCATTCCTGCTCGCGCTCAAGGGCCTTTTGTTGCGACTCGGACTCACGGCCTTCCTGAACAAGCCGCTTCTGCTTTTGCGAGAGCCAGCTCGTATAATTGCCTTCATACGGAATACCGCGGCCGCGATCGAGTTCCAAAATCCAGCTCGTCACATTATCGAGGAAGTAGCGATCATGGGTGACGATCAAGATGGCACCCGGATAGGTCCGCAAATGGCCTTCCAGCCAAGAAACCGTTTCCGCATCCAAATGGTTGGTCGGCTCATCGAGCAGTAACAATTCAGGCTGCGCGAGCAGCAATTGGCAGAGCGCCACACGACGACGCTCGCCGCCTGAAAGCTTGGTGACATCCGCATCATCAGCCGGGCACCGCAACGCGTCCATGGCTTGGTCGACTTTGCTGTCGAGATCCCAAAGGCCTTTGGCCTCGATCTCGTCCTGCAATTTCATCATCTCGTCCGCCGTCTCGTCTGAATAATTCATGGCGAGTTCGTTGTAGCGGTCGAGAATGGCCTTTTGCGGGGCAACGCCCAGCATCACATTGCCGCGCACATCCAGCGTCTCATCCAGCGGCGGTTCCTGCGCGAGATAGCCCACCCGCGCGCCATCGGCCACCCAGCCTTCGCCGACAAATTCCTTGTCGATTCCGGCCATAATCTTGAGAAGCGTCGATTTACCCGAACCGTTGACGCCCAAAACACCGATTTTGGCGTCGGGATAGAAGGAAAGATGGATATTATCCAAAACCTTCTTGCCACCCGGCCAGGTTTTGGTCAGTCCCTGCATGTGATAAATAAATTGGCGCGCCATCCGGTGGAAACTCCGAAAACAGAAGAAAAATTAGGGTTGGCCCGTATGTAACGGGGCGAACGCGTCGGGGCAAGGATTCCCTTAAGCCTTTGCCCGTGTCATAAGCCATCCTCATGAAATTCAGCGTCAGTTCCCTCCCCCGCGCCATTTGGGCGTTAGGCTTAACCAGCCTATTCATGGACGTCTCCTCCGAGATGATCCATGGCCTTTTGCCCCTCTATATTACGGGAACCTTAGGCGCAGGCGCGATTGCCGTTGGCTTGATCGAGGGTGTAGCCGAGGCAACCGCCCTCATCGTCAAGGTTTTTTCCGGAGCCGTATCGGACATCACCGGCAAGCGGAAGCTGATCGCCCTTCTCGGCTATGGCTTGGCCGCTGTTACCAAACCGCTGTTCCCTTTGGCCCATTCGCTTGAAATGATCATCACAGCCCGCTTTATCGACCGGATCGGCAAAGGCATTCGGGGCGCTCCGCGCGATGCGCTGGTGGCCGATATTGCGCCAAAAGAGCGTTTGGGCGAGGCCTATGGCTTGCGTCAGGCGCTTGATACGGTGGGTGCCTTTATCGGACCGCTGATTGCGGTTGGCGTCATGCTATCGAGCTTTGACGATTTTCGTTTGGTGTTCTGGATCGCCGTTATTCCCGCCGCTTTATCGGTCGCCACCCTCTTTTTCTTCGTGCCCGAGCGCGAAGCGCCAGAAAAAGGCGCGGTAAAATCGCCCCTAACTTTGGCGGCCATCATGGCTTTGCCGCGTACCTATTGGGTCGTGCTCGGCATTGGTGCTCTTATGGCGCTGGCGCGCGTCTCGGATGCTTTTCTGGTGTTGCGCGTCGCCAATCTGGGGCTGGCCACCGCCTTTGCGCCTTTGGTGCTGGTTGCGATGAACATCATCTACGCCGCCTTCGCCTATCCCGCAGGCAAGCTCGCCGATCGCGTCTCGCGAACGACGTTGCTGGCAGCTGGCATTGCCGCATTAATCGCCGCCGATATTGTATTAGCGCTAGCCCCATCGCTCGGCTGGGGCGGTCTAGGGCTTATTCTTTGGGGCCTCCATATGGCCCTCACCCAAGGCCTGTTGGCGGCGATGATTGCGGCCGAAGCGCCGTCAGACCTTCGCGGTACCGCCTTTGGCCTTTTCAATCTCGCCAGCGGTGGCGCGATGCTTTTGGGCAATGTTGCGGGCGGGCTGCTCTGGGATCTTGCCGGCGGCGGCATCACCTTTGTCGCGTCGGGCCTTGTCGTTGGCCTCTCTTTCGCGCTCTTACCGCTCCTGCGGTTAACCCGATAAACGTCGCGTTAGGCCATTGCGGGCACCCCGCTTCCGGTTTATCTAGGCGCCATCCGCACGGATGCGTCGCACGCGGCGAGAACGGCGGGCCTGTAGCTCAATGGTTAGAGCCGGCCGCTCATAACGGTCTGGTTGCAGGTTCGAGTCCTGCCGGGCCCACCACCGCTTTTGCCCGCGCTTTTGGCGCGGCCTTGCAAAAGCGAGTGTCCGACGAAGCTTTAGCGAAGGCGGACGGGTTGCAGGCGTTCTTAGTGGTTTAACTCAAACCAGATACACTTTAATGCCGCGAATGGGACCAAAAGCAACCCAGCACCCTACAAGAAAGCCGCCTCAGTTTCCCGAGACGGCTTTATGGTTTTCAAAAAGAACCGTTATAGCCGAAATTAGACGGCTTCCTTGAGTTCCTTAGCGACGCGGAAGGCAACCTTCTTGCTCGCCTTGATCTTGATGGCTTCGCCCGTTGCTGGGTTACGGCCCATGCGTGCTGCGCGCTTCTTAACTTGGAGAATGCCGAGACCCGCCAAACGGATCTTCGCGCCCTTCTTCAAACCCTTTACAGTGGCGGCAACGAATTCATCAAAAATCTCGTTGGCCTGCTTCTTGGTAAGACCATGGTTATCAGCAATCGTTGCTGCGATCTGCTTGATGGTAATGACGTCGACCTTTGCGGCGGCTGCTTTTGGGGCTGCTTTTGCGGCGACTTTGGTTGCGGGTTTCACTGCCATTTATCTATTCCTTTACGAATCACCGCCTCATGCGGCCGGTGGGACTTATTACAAGAAAACCTGAGAAATCGATATATTTTGCAAGGATAACTGTGCATTACCCCTCTATTGATTGTTGATGAAGTGGGCTGATGCCCTAAGACGCGGGCCCTTTTTCAAAAAACAAATATATTTCATTCTATTTTGCCAAAAATGACTGCTAAACGAGCCGATGGTTGCCTTTTTATATCTTAACCTCATAAGATTTTAAAAAATATATAAAATTCAATAACTTAAGATCGGCCCCACCTTTCTTTCGATCAAGCAAACGATGACAATATTAATCCGGCGACAAATTTTATCGGGTTATACCGCCCTAATAAATGAGGAAAGTTGCCTATTCTCATCAAGAATGAATAAAATTCGACAAATAACCCCCAATGGTTCGGGCAAACACCTTACTGATGACGCAGGCAAACCGAAATGAACAAACCTCGATCATCCCTCCTAGCTATCGTCGCCTTCATCGGCATCATCGGCGTTTCAAATGGCACCTTCGCTAGGGACCCTTGGGAGGGCTTATGGGCAACGAGTGCAAAAGAATGTCTCGATCCCGAAGGTCCTAATCGAAATACCTATATCGATACCAAGTTTAGGGACCGCGATAAAATAAAGTCGCTCTTTGACCAATATGAACATCATTGCAAAATTGACGATATGATAACGAGCGGATTGAAAATCTCGTTGACAATGACGTGTTATGAAATGTGGGAAAATTTCCAAAATGAGCAAGAAGGTTTCCCAGAGACTGCCCAGATCGAATTCATAAAATATGGTTCGATCCGGATCAATGGCGAACAATACGACCGTTGTCGCATCACTCGAAACATCTATTAACAGCTCTATTAGGCCAAGCCGTCAAATAAATTTAAAGGCCGAGCTCGTCTAACTTTGCAACAAACCCCTTAATTACAATTCCCCAATCCTTACCAAATTGTTTCGTAAGGCGTTCTGTTGCCGTGTCGACAATTTCGTCAGCATTTCGATTTGGAATCATTTTTTGGCTTCCCGCAAGTCTTGCAGCATAAATCAACGAAGCATCGTTGATAGCCGAACTCAAACCTTCCGTCTGGTGAACAATTTGCTCGATCTGTACGAGCTGCAAACGATTGAGAGAGGCCTGCTCTTCAAGAAGGCGTGACACAAGGGGAACCGTGATCGCAACTTGAACAAACGCATAGGCAATAGCCAAAAAAGTACATGATTTAGAAAGAGAAACGAACAATTTAGATCCCAGATCGACCATATCGGCTGTTTTATTCGTACTATCAGACATTACCGTTTCTCCTCAATAAAAATTACGACATTTCGCTTCAAGCTTCTGAATGGTTACCAATAGCTTGGATGGATCAATCTCACCATATTCTTTGATCGCCTCCTGGCACTGCCCGAATGCGTCTCGATAATTCCGCCGCTCACTGCTTGGTGCTGAAATGGCCAATTCAGCATTTTTTGTCTCAAAGTGAACCTTTACGGCGGAATTTACCTTATCTTTTGTTAATAAGTGTATCGTTTGCAAATCATAGAAAGGCAGCCAACAGGCTCCTTTAAGATCCTCCGAAAACGAATTGAGTGGAACCGAGTTTGAGGTTATCTGGCAAAGCCGCTTTTGTAGGCCCAACAATTCTTCGAATTTACTTCCATCGTAACAATTATAATTTACTGCCGTTGAAAAAGGCGGCGCAACCACAATTAAAGCTTTGCCATCACGTTCACGAAAGGGTGCATCAAGAAATAATGCCGTTCGGTCCAATATAGATTTACAAATTGCATCATGCTTCACAAAATCTTCGCTGTTCCATTGATCCATTAAATTGGTGTAAGCGGAGAAAAAATTGCCTGATGAAAAGGGCGCATCCTTTAGCGCCTTCCAATATAAAGCCATAGCCTCATCGGTATTTCCGAGGTCCGCTTCAAAATAGGCAAGCTCGACAATGCAATTGCGGGAAACAAAGTCGTTATTGGTTGTTACGACCGTATGGTAGGCCAATAGCAACTGTTCTTGGGTTCCAATCGACGCGCAATCGCCCTTAATGCTATTGGATTCAACCTCACTCAACCGATCTTTAAACGGGGGTGGAAAAGCAATATCGGCAGGAGTTCGAGCTTCTTTATAATGTTTGAATATTTCATTACGCCACACTTGATATTCTTGAGTGGCTTTTAAAAACCTCTTCTCGGTTTCTTTTTTTTGCCTTTCTAAATCAGCCTTTGCCTGTTCAACCTGTCGAGCCGCCTCGTCCTTTTTACGCTGCTCCTCCTTGGCCGCTTCATCCTGCTTCCGCTTCAGCGCCAGTTGTTCCGAATAGCTTATTACCGAAATCCCGGCAGCCTTAAGTGGCGATGCGAATGTATCAATCGCTTGTCCAAGGACGTCTCTTATGCAGGTTGAAACGAGTGCACATGAATCCAGCTTTTTTTCGATTTCCTGAATTTTCTTCTGATACACTTTTCCCTTTGGAAGGGAATACACACGCTCCGCATAGTCATGATATTGAAGATCGAGCACCGTCAGCTCATACGAATTACAAATCAACGCTTCAGTCGGCGTAGGTGTTCCACTACATCCCCGATCCGTTTGTGGAACCTTTGTTTCGAGAGGATTAGCCGCTCGCATTTGTTCACGGCGATTTTTAGCATGCGCCTGCTCAACCGTAATCGTTAGAACTTCTTTACCTTTTGAATGGAGAATTTTGGCATCATCGATCGATAGTTAACGGTATTGGCCGTCCGGATTCAACAGCGCGAAGGCCTGGTCGCACCAGGATAATATTTTTGTTCCCTCATTCGCGATGGTGCATTCAAAGTTTTGTTTTAAATCTTCGGCCGAAAGCGAATTGCATCCACTTATAATATCGCCGAGCCGCGCATCATCCGGCCCAATGCCAAGATCAATCAGTTGATCAATAGTGACATCAGAATCCTGCAATTTAGCATTGATGCAAATTTGTTGCGACGGCCGAAACGCATTCCACGCATTGCGAATAGTATCGTATTCCTGGGCCTGTGCAGCGATCGAAAATAAAACAGGCAACCAAACGCCAATAACGATAAAATTGGCCCTAAAAAAAAGGTAAGGCAATTTGGCGATACGCGTCATAACAACTACTCGATCTCTTCGGCCGCATTTCGTTCGCGCCTTTAAAAGTGTTACAGCCCTTGTCCAAACCGTCAATGCCCCGTGGACGATTTAGCCGGGGTCCTAGGAGGACCAGGGGATAATAAGCCTTATATTTTTCAACCAATCGCCTCAGCAGCCTTGGCAATCGCGTGATCGGTCAGGCCAAAATCTTCTTCCGTTAAGGCAAGACTTACATACACTTTGCCCATCGGCTTGAAGACACCATTGGCCCGCAAGGCGGCATTGAAACGTATGTTTTTTTGCAAATCCGCCTGCACCACATCGCGATAATTGCGCACCTCGCGATCGATGAACAAAATATCAAACAGAACAGAATCGCCAACAATCTTATGCGCAATGCCTGCTGCATTTAAATGCTTGCGGAACATCGCAATCAAGCGTTCGCCATTGGCACGAAGCCGATCATAATTGCCGTCGCGCCGTAACACTTCCATGGTTTTAAGGCCTGCAACCGCACCAACGGGATTACCCGATAGCGTGCCGATCATCATCAACCATTGGTCAGGCCCCACGGCATTTTTATCAAAATGACGCATAATATCTTTGCGGCCGGCAACAGCTGCAATGGCAAAGCCGCCACCGATGATTTTACCCATCGTGCACAAATCCGGCGTCACACCATAGCGCTCTTGCGCACCGCCATAAGCAAGACGGAAGCCTGTCACGATCTCATCGAAAATCAGCACAATGCCGTAGCGTGTGCACAATGCCCGCACGGCTTCCAAAAAGCCGGGCTCGGGCGGAATAATACGCTGCAACGGTTCAATAATGAGGCCTGCAATGTCTTTGCCGTGTTCCGTTAAAAGGCTCTCAAGATAGGCAATATCATTGTAAGGTGCGATCAACATTTCACCGCGCACACCATCCGGAATACCGGCACTGTCCGGTACGGCTTGCGGAAAATTAACGAGTGAGGAAGGCGCCAGACTCATCTGAGCTTCAGCCGACATGCCGTGATAGCCACCCTCGAATTTCAGTATCTTTGAACGCCCCGTAAACGCACGGGCGAGACGGATCGCATACATATCGGCCTCGCCACCCGACGAGACAAAGCGAACCTGCTCAGCGCACGCCACGCTACGGCAAATTTCCTCGGCCAATTCAATGCCCGCGCTGTTATTGGCGAAAAAGGTCATGCCCTTGGCCATTTGCTCGGCCACTGCATCTACCACTTCCGCATGGCCGTGGCCCAACAACATCGGACCGGAGCCGATGAGATAGTCGACATATTCGCGGCCATCCTCATCCCACACGCGCGAGCCTCGGCCTTCGCGGATAAAGGTAGCGGGTTCGAAATTACCAAATCCACCATCGGGCATGACAGCGCGGGCGCGCTCAATCCAGGCTGCGTTCGTCATGTTCACTCCCTACTCGATGCATTGGGTTATTGTTCGGACTTCGTGATTGCGGCCGAATAGATCATAGAATCGTTCGGTCTGTAAATATCACCTCAGAACCACCGAATTTGGCCAATTCACCAATGGGCTAACCTCATTTTCTCCTATAGATTAAAGCGAGATATCGTTCCGATGGTCCGAAAGAAAGCCTCCATGCCGATGACAAAACCCGCCCGTTTCACCCTGTGGCTAGCCCCTTTTGCCCTTTCCTTGCTGCTCCAAATCCCAGTCTATGCGGCCTCTCTCCCGGCACTTGAAGGCAAGCATGCAATGGTTGTCTCCGCCCAGCATGCCGCCGCCCAAATAGGCCTCGATATCCTAAAGGTAGGCGGCAACGCGGTGGATGCAGCGGTGGCAATGGGCTATGCCGAGGCGGTCACCAATCCGTGCTGCGGCAATATTGGCGGCGGCGGTTTTATGACGTTTCATCTCGCCGATGGCAGCGATCATTTTATTAATTTCCGCGAAAAAGCTCCCGCCCTCGCCAGTGCCGATATGTATCTCGAAAAAGACGGCTCGTTGAAGAAAGGCGCAAGCCTCAATGGCTATCTCGCCTCAGGCGTTCCGGGCACCGTGGCAGGCCTTGAATTGGCGCATGATCACTATGGCAAATTGCCCCGCGCGCAAGTTATGGCCCCGGCCATTAAGCTCGCGCGCGAAGGCTTTGTTTTAACCCGCGGCGACACGGATATTCTCCAAGTCGCAACCGCCAAATTCAAAGCCGATCCGGCGCTCGCCAAAATTTTTCTTAAACAGGATGGCACGCCCTTTGAACCCGGTGACAAGCTCATCCAAACCGATCTCGCCCAAACGCTCGAAGCCATCGCGGAGAAAGGCACGGATGGCTTTTACAAAGGCATGATCGCCCACACCATCGCCAATGCCAATGCCAGCAATGGCGGGTTGATCAGCGAGGCGGATCTGGCTTCCTATCAAGCGCAAGAAATGAAACCGCTTTCCTGCAGCTATCGCGGCTATACGGTTCTTTCCGCGCCGCCCCCTTCCTCCGGCGGTACAACCTTATGCGAACTTCTCACCATTTTGTCGGGCTATGATTTAAAAGCCTTAGGCTTTCGCTCCGCCCAAAGCATTCATCTGATCACAGAAGCCATGCGCCACGCCTATCTTGATCGTAATACGCTGTTGGGAGATCCGGACTTTGTCAAAAACCCGCTCGATAGGCTGTTATCCGCTGATTATGCATCCGCCATTCGCGCTAAAATTGATCCCGATATGGCGATGAAATCAAGCGATCTCCAGCCCGGCACCGAGCCGCATGAAAAGCCTGAAACGACGCATTATTCCGTGATCGATCAAGACGGCAACGCGGTTGCCGTCACCTACACCATCAATGGTCTTTTTGGCGCGGGCGTCATCGCGGGCGATACAGGCTTTTTCTTGAACAATGAGATGGATGATTTCACAACGCGTCCCGGCCAGCCCAATCTGTTTGGCCTCGTGCAAGGCCCGCAAAATGCGATTGCACCCGGCAAACGCCCGCTGTCTTCAATGTCGCCCACCATCCTCACCCGCGATGGTAAGCCTGTGATGGTGTTGGGCTCGCCCGGCGGCGCGCGCATCATCACCATCACGCTCGAAACCATCTTAAACTTGGTTGATTACGGCATGGAGCTGCAGGAAGCGGTCGATGCCCCGCGTTTCCATCACCAATGGTTGCCCGATGAAATCTATGTCGAAACCCGCGGCTCCTCGCCCGACACCAAGGCCAAGCTTGAAGTCATGGGCTATAAAGTGACCGAGCAAGGCCAATGGGGCGCGGTTGCGGCCATTGCCGTTGGCCAGCCAAAGCCAGAAGCCAATGCGAGCGCAACGGTCGCCGATATGGCTTTATCGGGCAAAATGCGGGCCGGATTTGTCTATGGGGCCAATGATTCCCGTAGACCCGCCGGAAAAGCCATGGGCGAGTAACCCAACCTGTCCATAGTTCGTCACACGGTTGGCCCCATGCCGCGATGGGTCCAGCATGCCATAAAATACAAATGATTCTGTATTTTAAGGGTGGAGACAACCAGTGAAGCAGCCTCGATCCCTGCGCGTCGAGACAAGAGGCCCTCATGTCCTCTGAGCCTGTTGTCGCCCTTTCTCCTAAAACATGGGACGAGATTAAAACCACCACATGCTATATGTGCGCGTGTCGCTGTGGCATTAAAGTCTATCTCAAAGACGGTACCGTCACTTATATCGACGGCAACCGCGATCACCCCGTCAACAAGGGCGTGATTTGCGGCAAAGGTGCGGCAGGCATCAAGCAGCATTACTCCCCCGGCCGCCTGTCTAAACCCTTGATCCGCGTTGGTGAGCGTGGCTCTGGTGAGTTTCGCGAAATCGAATGGGAAGAAGCGCTTCAAACCGCCACCACATGGCTGGGCAATGTCCGCAAGACTGACCCAAAAAAACTCGCTTTCTTCACAGGCCGCGATCAAAGCCAAGGCCTAACCGGATGGTGGGCCACCCAATTCGGCACGCCGAATTATGCAGCCCATGGCGGCTTTTGTTCCGTCAACATGGCGGCTGCCGGGCTTTACACCTTTGGCGGCTCGTTTTGGGAATTCGGCGAACCCGATTGGAAATACACCAAATATTTCCTGCTTTTTGGCGTCGCAGAAGACCATGGCTCGAACCCGATTAAAGCGGGCCTTGGCAAACTTAAAAAACGCGGGGCGAAATTCGTATCCGTCAACCCGATTAAAACCGGCTATTCGGCGATTGCCGATGAATGGGTTGGCGTCCGTCCCGGCACCGATGGTCTCTTTGTCGGAGCCATCATCCACGAACTCTTAAATGCCGGACAAATCGATGGCGACTATTTAAACCGCTACACCAATTCGCCATGGCTCGTCATCGACAACAAAGGTGCTGCCGACCACGGGCTGTTCGCACGCGATGAGAACGGCGAAACGCTTGTGTGGGATGCGCATAAGAAAACAGCCGTTCCAACCTCCGATCACAATGCCGCACGCGCTTTGATGGGCCGCTTTACGCTTCCCGATGGACGCAAGGTTGCAACCTCCTTTCAACTCATCGCCGAGCGTTATTTAAGCGCCGATCATGCGCCAGATGCGGTCACCGAGCGTTGCGGCGTGCCAGCGGACACCATCCGCCGCATTGCCGCCGAACTCGCGCATGTCGCCTTCAAAGAGACCGTCACGCTTAATGTGCCGTGGACGGATTTCACCGGGCGGCGTCATGAGACAATGATTGGCCGTCCCGTCGCCATGCACGCAATGCGGGGCATCTCCGCGCATGCCAACGGCTTTCAAACCTGCCGCGCGATTCATCTGCTACAAATCATGCTCGGCACCATCGATACGCCCGGCGGCTTCCGCTACAAGGCGCCCTATCCGCGCCCCATTCCACCGCATATCAAGCCCACCGGAAAGCCCGATCAAATCTGGCCCAATGAGCCCTTGCCCGGCCCGCCTTTGGGCTTTGTCACTGGCCCCGAAGATTTGTTGCTCGCCGACGACGGCTCCCCGCAACGCATCGACAAAGCCTATTCATGGGACGCGCCCATCGCCGCCCACGGCATGATGCACATGGTCATCACCAATGCCGCCAAGCGCGATCCGTATGGCATCGATGTTTTGTTTATGTATATGGCGAATATGAGCTGGAATTCGGCGATGAACATCCCCGA
The DNA here is from genome assembly GCA_947455025.1 of Hyphomicrobiales bacterium. GTDB lineage: Bacteria > Pseudomonadota > Alphaproteobacteria > Rhizobiales > Beijerinckiaceae > CAIUPE01. The sequence goes on along the minus strand of CANGLU010000014.1, from coordinate 21,611 downwards.
TACGCTCAAATATTTAACGGCCAAAGACGAGACAACGGGCGAGTATGTGATTCCGAAAATCATCTACTCCGATGCTTACGCCTCCGAGATGGTGCATTACGCCGATCTCATCTTGCCAGACACAACCTATCTCGAACGCTGGGATTGTATCTCCCTGCTCGATCGTCCGATTTCGGAAGCCGATGGCCCGGCCGATTCCATCCGCCAACCCGTTGTCGAGCCGGAGCGCGATGTGCGCGCGTTCCAATCCGTGCTGCTCGATCTCGGCGCTCGCCTCAAGCTTCCGGGCATGACGACGCCTGAAGGCCAAGCGCGCTATCCTGGCGGCTATCCCGATTACATCGTCAACCATGAACGCGCACCGGGCGTTGGCCCGCTTGCGGGCTTTCGTGGCGTTGACGGCACGCAATCGGGCAAAGGCGCACCGAACCCGAACCAGTTACAAGCCTATATCGACAATGGCTGCCACTGGTTTTACGAGCTGCCGGACGAGCACAAATATTTCAAGCATGTGAACAAGGGCTATCTGGAATGGGCCACGGGCTTTGGTCTCATCGGAAAGCCGGAACCAATTATCCATCAGCTCTATTGCGAGCCGCTGCAAAAATTCCGTCTTGCCGCCGAAGGCCACGGCGCCATTCAACCGCCCGATGGACACCGCGCGCGCATCATCGAAGCGTTTGATCCCATTCCGTTTTGGTATCCGCCCTTTGAAGGGGATTTGGTGGATGAAGCCGCCTTCCCCATGCACGCCGTCACACAACGCCCAATGGCGATGTATCACGCATGGGGTTCGCAGAACTCATGGCTCCGGCAAATCCTTGGCCGTAACTGGCTCTACATCGCCAAAGAACGCGCAGCAAAGCTCGGCATCGCGGATGGCGATTGGGTTACTGTCACTTCGCATCAAGGCCAGATCAAAGGCCAAGCCAAACTGATGAATGGCGTGAACCCCGATACGGTCTGGACATGGAACGCGATCGGCAAACGCTCTGGCACATGGGGCCTTAAAAAAGACGCACCAGAAGCCAAGCAAGGCTTCTTGCTCAATCATCTCATCTCCGAGCTTTTACCCAAGCGCGACGGCGGCTATCGCTTCTCCAACAGCGATCCGGTAACAGGCCAAGCCGCGTGGTATGATTTACGCGTGCGCGTTGAAAAATCCGCTGACCAATCGAACATTAGCGGGCCGCAATTCCCGACGCTCAAAAACCTTGGAGTGGGTCAATGACCGCATTGCCTCAAACCACCGCGAAAAAACTGGGCCTCGTGATCGATCTCGACACTTGCGTCGGCTGCCAAGCCTGCGCCACCTCGTGCAAAGAGTGGAACACGCAAGGCTATTCCGCACCACTCGCGGATGAAGACACACGCGGCGCAGACCCGCACGGCCCATGGCTTAACCGCATCCATGGTTATGAAGTCGAAGACACCAACGGCAAAGACAGCCGCGTCGTGCACTTTCCGCGCTCGTGCCTGCATTGCGAAACGCCCGCTTGCGTAACCGTATGCCCAACAGGCGCATCCTATAAGCGCGCGGAAGACGGTATTGTTCTGATCAATCCAGACACCTGCATCGGCTGCAAACTTTGCTCATGGGCGTGTCCTTACGGCGCGCGCGAATATGATGTGCAAGAAGGCGTGATGAAAAAATGCACGCTATGCGTCGACCGAATCTATAATGAAAATTTCGAGCCCGAAGATCGTCAACCCGCCTGCGTTAAAGCCTGCCCAACGGGCGCGCGGCACTTTGGTGATTTGGGCGATGAAAACTCGGCCGTCTCTCAGCTTGTGAAAGCGCGTGGCGGCTTCGATCTTTTGCCTGAAATGGGCTACAAACCCACCAACAAATATTTGCCACCGCGCGCCAAGCGCGACACACCTCAAGCAGGCATTGAAGCACTGCCAAAAGGCGATGGTTCAGCCATGGACCGTTTGTTTAAATTGGCCGACCGATTGCTGAGTGGGAACTGATCCGATGAATCCGGCCTATTCCGTTATTCTTTTTACCACCGCCTCGGGCGCAGGCTATGGGCTCTTGGCGCTTTTAGGCCTAACATCGACGTCTGTCGGTCAATCGCCATCACTTGGCTTTGCCATCGTCGCGATGGTCATAGCCCTCGGCCTCATAACCATTGGCTTATTATCTTCGACCATGCATCTCGGCCATCCGGAACGTGCATGGCGGGCACTCTCGCAATGGAAAACATCCTGGCTTTCGCGTGAAGGCGTTGCGGCTATTGTCAGCTATCCCTTCGCGCTGGCGTTTGGGGTGACATGGGCTGGCCTTTACACCGCACCTGATGCGGTGGCTCCCTTGGGCTTCATCACAGCGGCGCTCTCACTCGTTACTGTTTTTACAACGGGTAAAATTTACGCCACGCTCAAAACCATTCGCGCGTGGCATCAGCCCTTAACCGTGCCAGTCTATCTCTTTTTTGCTCTCGCTTCAGGCTCTTCCCTCCATCTGGCTCTATCAGCCCTATTTGGGCGTGATCCGGGCGCTATTGCCCCTGTTGCTCTCATCGCCTTGGTCACATTAGCGTTTCTAAAATTCCTTTATTGGCGCGCGATCGATGCCGCTCCGCGCGAGCATACAATGGCGAATGCAACAGGCCTTGGCGCGAATGTTCGGCAATGGGAAGTGCCCCACACGACCAAAAATTTCGTCCAACGCGAAATGGGTTTTGTTGTAGCGCGTCGCCATGCCAGCCGCTTGCGTGGATTGTTCTTTATCGTATTGCTCTGCGCGGGACTCTTAGAGCTCGCTGCAAGCCTTATCCCGATGCTATCCCTTGCAGGCTTTGTCCTGATGTTCATCGCCGCATGGGTCGAGCGTTGGCTGTTCTTCGCGCAAGGCGAACACGTCGTTACTCTGTTTTACGGCAATGCTCAGGCCTAAACCCTATCCAAATACATCAAGCGTTGCGAGTTTGAGGCCGTCGAGCACGGCCTCTTCCGCACTGCGCGGGCTTAACGCATCGCCGATCACGTGAACGGGTACGCTGCTCCCATCAAGGGCATCGGCTAAACCGTTCACGCGCTCATGGCCTTGGGATAGCACAAGTGTATCAACCTCTTCCATCAGCATCGGTTCACCCGAGGTCGCGTGTTGAAAATAGACCGTGTTTTCATCGGCACCAAACAGGCGTGCATAGGGAATGATCTCAACACCTAGTTTATGCAGCCGCCCGACCATCTCATCGCGCACATAGAAGGGCAGAGTTTGTCCCGCCATTAGGCCATCCACGCAAAGCCTGACATGCCGCCCCTCTCGCGCCAATTTTTCGGCGACCCCCATGCCGATCCAGTCCGGCTTCCATTCGGCAATCACCACGCGTCCGCCGACATTGGCCTCACCCTTCAAAACCTGCCAAGCGGTAACGGTATGCGCATCTTCAATGCCTTCGAAAGCCGGTCGCCTCGGCGTGGCACCCGTCGCAACAATAACTGCATCCGGTCGCTCACTTTCAACGGTATCACGATCAAGCCGCGTATTGCATTTGATTGTTACACCAGCGTTTTCCATCTCACGCGTCAAATTGGTAACGATGCCGCCAAACTCTGCCCTCCCCGGCAAGAGTTGCGCGAGTAAAGCCTGCCCACCCAATTGGGGTGCCACCTCATAAAGCGTAACATCATGACCACGCTCAGCCAGCACAGCGGCAGCCTTCATCCCCGCAGGTCCGCCACCGGCAACAAAGAGTTTTTGCCGCGACCGTGTTGGCGTCTTGCGCGCCGCCAAGGTCGTCTCACGCCCTGTTTCCGGAAACTGAATGCACGAGATCGGATAGCCTTTGTGAAAATGCCCGATACACGCCTGATTGCACGCGATACAGGCGCGAATATCATCCGCCTTGCCCGCCTTTGCTTTGTTGGGCATGTCAGGATCCGCAATTAAAGCGCGCGTCATGCCGCATAAATCGGCCTGCCCGTTTACCAATACCGTTTCAGCAATTTGCGGCTGATTAATCCGTCCCGTCACGATCACAGGCTTTGTGACAATCGCCTTCACCAGCGCAGCAAATGGCGCGACATAGGCGGTCTCATAAAACATCGGCGGCACAATATGGATGGCCCCCGATAGCGACGCAGAATTGCCAGCAATCACATGAAAATAATCGAGCGTTCCTTCAGCATCCAAAACCTTGCAAACGTCTAATACTTCCTGTGCCGCAATCGCTTCCGCATCGCGCTCATCGCCTGAAATGCGCAAGCCTACACCAAAATTGGGGCCAACTTCGGCCCGAATAGCAGCGGCCACTTCCGATAAAAACCGCATCCGATTTTCAAGGCTTCCGCCATAGCGATCATCGCGCTGGTTCACATGCGGATTTAAAAATTGTGCTGGCAAATAGCCATGGCTTGCAACAATTTCACAGCCATCGAGTCCGGCTTCCCGAAGCCTGCGCGCGGCCGACGCATAGCCTGCAATAATCTCGGCGATCATCGTGTGTGAAAGCGGAACCGGCATAACATGAAACCGCGAATTTGGAATGGCCGATGGCGCATAGGCCACAGGCGCTGTGCCATCATCGGTCTCCATAATTTCACGACCCGGATGAAACAATTGACCAAAGATTTTGGTCCCATAAGCATGAACGCGATCAGCCAAAGCGCGATAGCCTGCAATGCAACTATCATCATCGGCCATCAACATATGCGACGTGTAGCGCGCGGTAGAATGCACGCCAGCCACTTGTGCGATAATCAAACCGACGCCGCCTTTTGCGCGCGCTTCGTGATAGGCGATCAACCGATCCGTCACATGGCCATGATGCGCCATCACCGTATCATGACCCGTCGAAACAATGCGGTTGGGCACGGACAAACCGTTTGCCAGTTCCAATGGGGAAAAGAGAACATTAAACATCGCAGAAAACCTAAATCACCAAAGACCCATCGTTTTAATGCCCATCGGGATCGGCTTCAAACGGCCCGAGCTTCACGCGCAAGGCGCGCAATTGCGCCATGCGCTCATCGCGCCAAGCCAGCTTACGCGGCAAGTCGGAAACGGGCAAAGCGGAGCGCATTGAATCATGCAGCAACCCCACCAGTTTTTGCGTGACAACCGGAGCGGTCGCTCCGCGCTCATTGGCCAAATCATTGAACATAAAACCATAGCGTTTCAAATAATCGGCAATGCCACCGGGAGCATTTAAATCGATCCCCTCCAGCGGCCCAAGAAACGCCCAGCGCAATCCGAAGCCATCGCTGATCAAGCGATCAATATCTTCGGGCGACATCAGCCCGTCTTCAATCACGCGAAACATTTCGGTGAGCAACGCGCCCTGCAAACGGTTCATCACAAAGCCCGGTTGCTCGCGTTTCACCATCACGGGCGATTGGCCGATGGCTTGCATCAACTCATACACAATCTCGACCGTCTCAAGCGAGGTGAACGGCGCAGGCACAATCTCGACCACCGGAATGAGATGCGGCGGCGCGGCAGGATGGGCCACAATGCAGCGATGCCGTCCCAAAATCTCACCCGCAAACCGCGAGATGCCGAAACTTGAGGTTGAACTCGCAATCACCGCATCGGGCGGAGCATAATGATCGAGATCCCGAAACAACGCGGTCTTGATGGCAAGGTCTTCTTCTACGGCTTCCATCACAAAACCCGATTGGCTAACCGCCTCGCCTAAATCCTCGTGAACACTGATCCTTGAAAGGAGCGATTCGACGCTTACCTCCGGCTTAATCGCCTGCGCGCGCTGTGCCGCACCTGCGATATCGTCGAGAATCGAAGCTTTCGCGCCTTTCCTGCGGGATAAAATGCGAACCGCGACGCCGGCGCGCGCAAACACCACGGCCCATGAACGGCCAATAATCCCGCCCCCGATCACCGTTATATGCGCCATTCAAGCTTCCTATCGCAAATTTGCCGTTGAGCAGACTTGACGGTTCATCTCCCGTTTTGGCAAGGCCTGTTAGGCGTATTTTCGCTTTGGCAAACAGAAACCCTTCGCCTATAAGGCCGTTATGTCCCAGTTAAAAATCCTCGTCACCGGCGCTGCCGGGTTTATCGGCTTTCATGTATCCCGCCGTTTATTGGCGGAAGGCCATATCGTCACCGGGTTTGATAATCTAAACCCCTATTACGATGTGAAGCTCAAACATGCGCGTCTGGCCGAGCTTGCCAAAGAAGCGCGCTTCACCTTCATTGAAGGCGATCTGGCCGATTCCGATGCCGTGGATGCTGCTTTCAAAGCAGGCCAATTTACCCATGTCGTCAATTTGGCGGCCCAAGCCGGCGTACGCTATTCGCTCAAAAATCCAAAGGCATATGGGGACGCGAACCTCACAGGCTTTTTAAATATTCTTGAAGCCTGCCGCCACAACGCGATCCAGCATCTTGTTTATGCCTCGTCCTCATCGGTTTATGGCGCGAACACGGCCATGCCGTTCTCGGTGCATGACAATGTTGACCATCCTTTATCGCTTTATGCCGCCACCAAAAAAGCCAATGAGCTGATGGCGCATTCTTACGCACATATGTTCGGCCTGCCTTCAACGGGCTTGCGGTTCTTCACCGTCTACGGTCCTTGGGGACGTCCCGATATGGCGATGTGGCTTTTCGCCGATGCGATTTTAAAGGGCGAGCCGATCACGCTTTTCAATCACGGCAAAATGCGTCGCGATTTCACCTATGTGGATGACATTGTGGAATCGATTGCCCGCTTGGTGCCTAAAACCGCCGAGCCCAATCCCGATTGGGATGGCGCAAAGCCCGATCCAGGAACGAGCAAAGCACCATGGCGCGTCTATAATATCGGCAATAACAGCCCCGTCGAATTGATGGATCTCGTCAGCACGATGGAAAAGGCCTTGGGCATCGAAGCCAAGAAAATTTTGGCCCCGATCGAAATCGGTGACGTGCCTGAAACCTATGCCAATGTGGATGCGCTGATGGAAGCGGTTGATTTCAAACCATCAACGCCGCTGGATGTCGGCGTTGGCCGTTTCATCAGCTGGTTCAGACAGTGGCGCGGTAATCACTAAGCCGATTGAGCCCGCAACCACTGCGTTGCAACAAGCACCGGCCACAGATCATTGTGCCGATCCCTGGCGCCCGAGCAATGCTGCTGCCAAGCGCTTGCAATGGGTGCGGCATCAAACAAGCCATCCCGCTTAAGCGAAACAGGATCAAGCAATTCCTCCGCCCAATCGCGCAAGGGGCCGCGCAACCATTGCGCCAGCGGCACGCCAAAGCCTTTTTTGGGCCGCTCCACCATCGCCTTCGGCACATGGCGATAAAGCACCTCGCGCAAAATCCATTTGCCGATACCTTCGCGACGGCGCAGATGCATGGGCAGCGTCAGAGCAAATTCAACGATGCGGTGATCAAGCATCGGGACACGCGATTCAAGCGATACGCCCATCGAAGCACGATCCACTTTCACCAAAATATCATCGGGCAAATAGCCTACCATATCGCGCGCCATCATGCGTTCGAGATCGGACAGAACGAGTCCGTCAAACGCATCAGTCCTAGGTTTCTTTGCAGCACTCAAACCGTTAACAGGAAGCCGCTCACCGGACCAATGGCCCAACAGCCGCTCGGTCGTTTCTTGCGCATCACGCGCTGCTACAACAGTGGCAGCCAATTGCAATTGCCGCGTCAATTTACCTTGCCCCAGCGCACCCATCAAAGGCGCGGCTAATGCACTGCCCATCCCTAGCATTTGTCGGAATGGCAAGGGTAGCGCGTTATTCAAGCGAAAGAAACGTTCCGCCAAACCATAGGTGTTGTAGCCGCCGAATAATTCATCGCCCGCATCGCCTGATAGCGACACCGTTACTTGAGAACGCGCAAGCTTGGAGACGAGATAGGTTGGTAGCTGTGAAATATCGGCCAGCGGCTCATCATAAAGCTGCGGCAAAAGCGGAATAACATCCAACGCATCGCGCGGCGATATCTGCACTTCCGTGTGATCGGTTCCGAGATGGCGCGCCACATCAGCAGCAAAGGGCGCCTCGTTAAACGCATCTTCCTCAAAACCGATGGTGAAGGTGCGAATAGGCCGTGACGCCTGTTGTTGCATCAACGCCACGATGATGGAACTATCAATCCCGCCGGATAAAAAAGCGCCCACCGGCACATCAGCTACCATCTGCAACGCGATGGCGTCCGACAGCAATCCCTCAAGCGCATCCACCGCCTCGCGATCCCCGCCACGAAACGGCATTGCGTGCCCTTGCATCGCCGCATCCGCCACCGACCAGTAGGATGAGATCTGCGGCTCACGGTCCTTCAGCGATACGGTCAAAAGGCAACCGGGCGGCACTTTTGAAATACCGCGATAGATCGATTTTTCTCCAACAATATATTGCCGACGCAACAAATCGCCTAACGCTTCATGATCAATATCGGCAGCAAATTTAGGATGCGCCTTTAACGCTTTAAGCTCCGAGCCAAACAGAAAAACGCCGTTCGACCACCCGTAATAAAGCGGCTTCTCGCCCATGCGGTCGCGCGCCAGTGTTAGCGTTTGCGCTTCCACATCCCACAGCGCCATCGAGAACATGCCGACGGTCTGTTTGAGCGTTTCAACAACGCCCCAATTTTCAAAACACGCGAGCAGCGTTTCCGTGTCCGAATGGCCGCGCCACACGGGCGCTTCGCCTTCCGATTCCAAAACTCGGCGCAAGGCTAAATGATTGTAAATCTCGCCATTCCACACGAAGTGGTAACGACCACGCGGCGATCCCATAGGCTGATGGCCTGCAGCCGATAAATCAACAATCGCCAGCCTGCGGTGGCAAAAGCCAACGCCTTTTTCGGCATCAAGCCACACGCCATCATCATCAGGCCCGCGATGCGCAAGCCGTGTCGCCATGCGACGCAACACGTCTTCACCTGAGCGGTCGACATCGCGATCCAGAAATCCTGCCAAGCCACACATGCGATTAACCCTTCACCAGACGGTAAGCGCGCAAGGCTGCTTGGCTTAACGCTCTCAACATCCGTTCCACCATGTCAGACGGGGCCTCAATAGCAATGGCTTCACCAAATCCGATAACCGCGGTGTGATGGGTCTTGATAAACTCAACCATCCGCTGAATGGCATATTCGCTCATCGTATTCGCATGAAGGCAAATTGTTTCAACGCCTAATCCTAAGCCCAAAGGCCGTGCCAAAAGTTGCGGCAAGGCGACAAGCCCATGAAGATCATAGGCATAAAACCCGTAGCCATCGGTGATGGCCGAAAAATCCAACGCCTTTAAGGCTCGCATCGTATTCGCATCAAAGGAATGGGAGGGTGCCATAAACACGCCATGCCAAACACCTTCGCGCACCAAAATTTCTTTGCCCGCAGCAAGCTTGGCCAATTGCTCTTCATAAGGCAGCCCCGCCAATTCCGATTTACGGCCAATGCCAAGCAATCCGCTTTCTTTCGTCACATAAAGATGCGTGTAGCCGTGCTGGGCAATCGTCCAACCTTTGCCGGCCCTCTCCCGCACCCACGGCCAAAAATCAGCGCGTTCCGGCTCAACCGATAGCGATAGATCGCGACACTGCGGCACAACGCCAATGAGAAACGGGAGGTGAAGCGCATCGGCCACCGCTTCAAACGGCTTGAACTTGCTCCACGCCATTCCGGGCGTAATATCATCAAATCGGATTACATAGCGGGTCGACATGGTCGTGGTATCATTCCGTCAATCAATAGGGGTTAACAGGAGCGAAATCACAGTTTACTGCTTCGCAAGATCCACTACTTCACCCAAGCCTATCTCCCCTTTCGCCCGCCGAGCCTGAATTACGGATGAACAAAGCCAAAATCCTCCACCTTGTCATTGATCTTTCTGATTTTGGTGGCGCCGAAATGACGCTGCTGCGCTATTTGTCGCAAACCAAGGCGGCGGCAGAACATCATGCGGTTTTAACGCTTAAAGCCGTAAAGCCGGGCCCATCGGTCGGTGCCGAGATCATGAAACTTGGTGTGCCTGTCCATTCACTGAGCATCAGCGGCGCCAAAAGCATGCTCGCGGCCTTGCCGCGCCTCGTTCAAGACATCCGCAAGCTGCAACCCGATATCCTCTCGGCGTGGCTTTATTACCCAAGCCTACTGGCCACCCTTCTGTGCCCTTTTCTGCCGCATAGGCCTCGCCTTGTGTGGCATATTCGCAGCCTGCCTTTCGTTACCTTCAACAGCAAACCGGCCCGCTGGTTGGCACAACGCGCGCTTGCCCTCCTATCCCATGTTCATGCGGTACAGATCGTTTCGAATTCGGAAGCCTCGCGCAAGGCCCATGGCGCCATCGGCTTTCGCACATCCGCCACCACATGGACCGTCATTCCCAATGCGGTCGACACCAAACGCTATGCGCCCAATCGAGAGGCTCGTGCCGCCATCCGTACAGAATTAGCATTGACGGACTCGATGATCGTCATTGGTGCGGTCGGTCGCAATGTGCCTGAAAAAGGCTATCCCGATTTATTCTCAGCCTTTGAAGCGCTGCGCGATGATCTTCCCGCCGCCCTTTCCGAACGATTGCATCTGATGATCGCCGGGCGAAACGTCACGCCCGATGATCCATCGATCAAAGCATTATTGGCGCGAAGCCGTTTGCCTGCTGAGCGATTTCATTTGTTAGGACCACGCCAAGATATTCCGGACGTTCTGAATGCGATGGATGTGTTTGTCATGCCATCGCGTTCTGAATCGTTTCCGAATGTCCTGGCTGAAGCGATGGCCGTAGGCCTGCCCGCTATTGCAACGGACGTCGGAGATTGCCGCGTCGTCCTCAGCGATGACCGCTTTATCGCAACGCCTGATCTATTAGCCAGACGCATGGCAAAGATGCTCTCGCTGTCCGCACAAGAACGTGAAACCATCGGGCTCACTAACCGCATGCGTATTGAGGAGCGCTACACAGAGGCTAAAATGACCGCCGCCTTTGATGCTGTCTTTCAACCCGCTGCAGCTATGCCCAATCTGAAATAAATCTGCTTGACGAATTCAAGCACGAATTGCGCCGCGATAGCGGGATCTTTCCACCAATAGGGTGGCGCAACGCAACCCTGCTGGCACGTCACTTGAACGGTTGATTGCGGTAAGGCCGCTTGAAAAATCGCCTGCGCACGGCGCGAGTGATAATTGGTGGTCACCACAATAAAACTCGGCGCTTGATCACCAATTGTTTCGCGCAATGCCTTGGCTTCGTCCCGCGTTGTCAAACTGCCATGGCCGAAAAACACAAGCCTGTCGGAAGGAACGCCAAGATGCTCCAAAATCTGCCGCTTGATCTCAGTGCGATCGGGGGCGTGGTAACCAAGCGATTCAACAATCTGTTCGATTTCATCCGGATGCGCAGGCTCGCCATTGCTGATCCAAATGTCCCTCACAAGCCCTTGGTCGAGCAATTCCTTCGCGCGCAGCAACCGCGCATTGTTACCGTCTAAAACAATGGCATGGTCCGCTTTTGTTAAAGGCCCATCAACCATCAAGATCCGCTCCAGATTGATGCCAATCAGAAGCGCTGCAATCACCATAAAAGCGCAAAGTGTTGCAAAAATCCGCCAGAGGGTTGCGAGCATCAGTCTCATGCGTGCGCTTTCAATGCCTTGGTGAAGCTCTCGATCACACGGTCTTGCGTGGCATGGTCGAGATAAGGATGCATCGGCAAGCTCAGCACTTCCTGCGCCAAGCGCTCACTCACCGGCAAGCCATTCCCCGCCAGCGGAAAATGACGATAGGCCGTTTGTAAATGAAGCGGCTTTGGATAATAGACCATGGTCGGAATACCATCTTCTTTCATCGCCGCAATGATGGAGGCGCGCGCCGCGTCCGGCACAAGAACCGTATATTGCGCCCAAGCAGAAACCAATTCGGGCAGAACACGCGGCGTCGGCACCAAGCCTTTAAGGTGCGCCGAATAACGTTCCGCCACGTGATCACGGGCCACCACTTCATCGCCGAGAATTTTTAATTTTTCGATGAGCACCGCAGCTTGCAACGTATCCAACCGACCATTTAAACCGATGCGCACATTGTCATATTTATCGCTTCCCTGCCCATGCACCCGCAACGAGCGCAACACAACCGCCATCTCGGGATCATCGGTAAAAATAGCACCGCCATCGCCATAGCAACCCAAAGGCTTTGAAGGGAAAAAGCTCGTCGCCGTCACATGTCCGATGGTGCCGACTTTACGGTTCTTAAATGCGCCACCAAAGCTTTGCGCTGCATCACTCATCAGCCACAGTCCATGGCGCGCGAGAATAGGTTCAATCGCATCATAATCGGCAGGTTGTCCAAAGAGATCAACGGAGATCACGCATTGCGGCTTCAACCCATCGGCCTTGGCTTTCACAATCGCTTGTTCAAGGCTCGTCGGATCCATGTTGAAAGTATCGGGCAACACATCCACAAAAACGGGCGTCGCGCCAAGCCAGGCTACCACTTCAGCCGTGGCGGCAAATGTAAAGCTTGGGCAAAACACGGCATCTCCGGGGCGGATGTTTTTCGCCATCAACGGCATCGCCAATGCAACCGTTCCATTAGAGACGGAAATACACTCTTTTGCTCCGCAAAAGGCGGCAAGATCGGCTTCAAGCGTTTTGACTTCGGGCCCCAAAATATATTGGCCATGCTGCGCCACGCGCAACAGGCCTGCATCAATCGCCGCACCAATCCGCGCGCGTTGCGCGCCAAGGTCAATAAAAGGAATTGCAGCGGTAGCCATTAGATCACCTTTATATCCTGTTGCGTGGCTTGCCCTGCAGCCACTTTACCGTGTTGCACTTCAATCATCCGATCAGCCACCGCCACCAAAGCGGGACGGTGCGTGATCGATACAATCGTCATACGCCCTTTAAGCTTCGCGATGGTTTCAACAACGGAGGCTTCGGTTGCCCCATCCAACGCGCTTGTTGCTTCGTCTAACACCAACAATCGAGGTTCACCCAACAGCGCGCGAGCAAGCGCAATGCGTTGTCGTTCGCCGCCTGAAAGTCGGCTGCCTGCATCGCCTACAATCGTCTTCAACCCATCCGGCAAACGATAAACAAAATCGGCGGACGCCAAGCGCAACGCTTGTTCAATCGCTTCACGGGTCGTGTCGGGCCTAATCCAACGCAGATTGTCTTCTATCGACGCATGAAACAGCATCGGGTCTTGACCGAGATAGCCAACACCGCGCCGCCATTCCGATACGGCGAGCGTATTGAGATTATGGCCATCAATCCGCACCACGCCCGATTGAATGCGGCGTAGCCCCAACATGCAATCAAGCAAGGTCGTTTTGCCTGCACCCGTCGGCCCCGTCAGCACAACAAATTCACCTGCATTAATGGTCAGATCAATGCCATCAAGAATCGTGCGCTCGCCAATCTCCACATGCACGTTCTCTAACGCGATCGATGCAGGCCCTGCCCCCAATTGCCCTGCGCCTTCGGCTGCTAAAAACCGTTCAGCGCGGCTTTCGGCTTCAGTCGCCATCAATGTCACGGCATCAAAAGCGGGCAAGACAAGGCTGATCGATTGTTGGCATTGCCGTAAGCCCGTCACCTTCGGGAACAGCCGAATAAACATCGCCACAATCACGATTACCGTGCCAACATCCACCGCCAGAAGGGTTGGGCCTGCGACGAGCAAGAGGATCACCACAAAGCCGCTGGCATATTCAAAAATCGCCCGCACAATCTGTACGTCAAACGCGTTTGAAAAGGTAAGGTCGCGAAGACGCATCACCGTTCGCGAAAGACGCTCCACCGCGCGATCCTCCGTAGCGGTTGCTTTAACGAATTTGGCCCCAGCCACCAATTCACCCGCATCGGATTGTAGATCGGCGTTTACCACCGTCATTTCCTCGCCCACCAACAGCCCACGGCGAACAAGGCCGACAGAGACGATGAAGAGAAACGTTCCTGCGCCAAACAACATCGCAACAACAACCGGCGCAATAACAAGCGCAACCGCAATTTGCACGCCTATAAACAATACCGACGAAAGAATGAGATTGGCCTGATAAAACGCACCACCCAACCGAACGGGCTCGGTGATCCCCGCCGAAATTAGATCACCCGCGCGACGCTCGCGAAAAAATCCGAATTCCGAACCAAAATAGGCTGCAAATAATCGCCTTTGCCAAGCCGCCACATATTCGGTTTGCAGCTTGGCACCCAAATAGGCTTGCGCCAAAAAGACAACCACACCAAACGCCATGATGCCGATCGCAAAGGCGGCGATGGCCGACGCCGTGACTGGCAATCCGAACCACGCCAAAGCGGCATTAATTGATTGTGTTACCCGATCATCGCCCGCACCCGGCGTTCCGCCTACTGCTTTTAACAAAGGCAGCAAGGCTGCAACGGCAGCGCCATCCAACACGGCATTTAAAAAGGTTAAGATCACCAATAAAGGCAAGCGACGGCCCGTCACCCGATAGACATCACGGAACAATCGGAGCAGAGACGGCAACATCACGCAACACTCCGCTCGAGAGATGTTCGCAACACATGCGATCCACCGATCCATTGGCTACCCGCAAAGCGCCGCTCGGCAATGGCGGTAACGATCGCGGCAAGGTGATCGGAACGTGCGGAAAGCGAATGGAGATCCATCACCAAATGCTGCCCCGCACTTGCAATTTTTTGCGCGCGGTCAGGGTCGGCAATCAGAGAGCGATGCACATCCATCAACTCATTCGGCTCGGCCAGAATGCAGTTCACACCATCTGCAAAACCTGCTTCGGCAAAGCCATGAAACGGACGACAAACCAGCACAGCTCCTGCCGATGGTATCTCGAAAAATTTGCGGATCGGCATCGCAAGTCCAGACCCGCATGTATAAGAATACCGCGTTTGAGCAATGCGGGATGCAAAATCCGCATTGAGCAGTTTTTGCACGATCCGCTTTTCGCCGCGCATCAGCCGCGTCTTTTTCAAAATCGAAACAAGCTTGCGCAATCGGCTATCAACAATCGGCGTGATGCCATTGGCGATGAGATGATCCCGCGCCACTTGCCGTGCATGATATTGCACGCCCATCACCGACCAAAAATCGCGACGGCTCACCAAAGGGGAAACGGAGAATTCGGCATCAGAAACAAAATGCGGCAAGGATGCAACGCGGCCTTTTTGGCTACGACAAAACTCGGCCCATATATCGGTTGTCATCGAGGCAAAGTGCTCAAAACGAAGCTCAGGCATATCCGCTATAAAGGGGCAGAACTCTTCCCCAAAGCCGATAAAGAAATCTGCCGCGGCTTCAATCTTGTCCCGCTCGCGGGCGGTCCAATTGTAAAAATCATTTTCGAGCAGCACGGCGATCCGTGGAATATGAACTGCAGCAAACTGCTTGGCGATGATCGGTAAAAACAGCAAATCTTCCGGAAGGCCATCATAAGCATAGGCCGCGCGCACATTGGCCGCATAACGCGATGGATCAACACTATCGGAAAACAGCACCAACGTATTGGTAGCTATCGCATCAAACGGGCCGTTTTTCTCGATGAAGGCTGGAAGACCAATGGCCAACACATCGGATGAGACATGTCCCGGACCAAAAAAACGAACATCGCACCCCTTCATCAAAGCAACAGGCAAGAGATTGCGCGTCGGATTGATAAAGCTCGCATTTACATCAACATAGAGGAGACGCTTCGACATTAGGCCGTCTCCATCACACGGTGCGATTGCGCGGCCCGCCGTTTTTGATAACGCGGCAAATGATACGCATCGATAAAGGGCTGAAGAAGCAAGGCGCGCATCGCCGTGACATTGTATTTTTCTTCAACCCGATGCTTTGCCGCTTGCGCGATTTTCTTGGCTTCTTCCGGATGGATCAGCCATTGCCGTAAGGTGTCGGCACCCGCATCCACATCGCGATGCGGCACCAATACACCATTCTCGCCGCTCGTAATGAGCGCCGCATGCGTTTCGTGATCATAGGCAACGGTTGCAATGCCCGCCGCCAAGGTTTCAAGCAAAGCAGAGCCCTGCATTGGTGCAATCGATAAATCGCACGCCTTCAAAATCGACATAGCCTGCTTATGTGGCACAAGCCCCGTAATCACAACGCGATCCGATAGCCCAAGCGCATTTGCGCGTGATTCAATTATTGGCCGATCAAGCCCATCGCCCACAAAAATCAACGTGCCGGGCAAGCCGCCTTCTATCGCTTTGGCAAAAATATCAAATGCATCGACGGCGAGTTTTTCCGGGTGCAATCGACCGAGCACCACAATGCGTGGATGAGCGGAAGCGTTCACCGCATCGGGCGCGTCCGCCGCATCAGCCGCTTCTACTTCGCGCAAATCCAAAGGTTGAATCCATGGCGAAATCCGCGCCTCGTCCATGCCTTTCGAGGTGTAATAAGGCGGTGATAGCGAAGGAGCACCCGTATAACGCGGAAACAACCGATAAACGAGGCGGTACCAATACGGCAAAATCTTCTTAATCGCGCTCGGAAAATATTGCTGGAAGGGCAAAATATCTTCCCAATAGGCTTCAATCATGCACACGGTCGGCAATACCCGCGTGCGTGGCGAAATCAACGCCATCGCCGCCGGAATATGCGGACCTACGGTTTGCACCACATCGGGCTTAAAGCGCGCAACCGTCTCATCCATAAAGGCACGCGCTTTTGCTATATGCGTTAGGCCATTGAGAATAAGTTTAAAGCCGCGCTCGGAGCGGTCAAACGCCAGCTCGCGATAAATCGTGGTATCATCGATACGGCGCTCGATGTTCTCGCGGCCGAATGGCACGACGTAAATCACTTCGTCAAACATGCGACCGAGATTGAATTGCAGCTCCAGCGACACAGGATCATCAAACCGGATTTTTCCATCGCGGATCAATTCATCAACCGTGTTATAGCCAATCATCATCAGGCGACGGGGCATTTCGTGCAACTCATTCATCGCGATGCATCCTTGCCATCATAAACAAGGCGAGCATCAGCTCCTTCACCTTCCACGCGACCCAAACGCCGCGCGGGTGTGCCACCGACAACCGTACCATCGGGCACATCGCGGTTAATCAAACTATTGGCCGCAATCACGCAACGCGAGCCAATGTTCACCCCCGCAATAATAACGGCTTGCGCGCCAATATAGGTATTCGAGCCGATCGATACCGCGCCCTTGCGGGCTGCTTGCACGCCACCTGAAACGGCCCACAAAACCGTATCATGCGTGTAGATGTGAACGCCTGACGAGATTGAAACATAATCGCCAATCGTCAGCCCGCCACCCGAGCCATCGAGCATCGTAAACGGGCCAATCCACGTGTTGGCACCGACGCGCACATCGCCCATTACAACGGAGGAATCATAGATGCTGGTCTTCTCACCAAAGCCCAACGCCTTGGCGCGTTCCCAGCGGTCAAACTGCGCGTCCGCAAAAGGCAGGCTGCGGTTGTAGGTCGAGCGCAATTCTTCATCACGCCGCAGACGCAGCGCTTTAAGCAACTCACCGAGTTCGGACACTTTATCGGTCATGCTCATCCCTCAAAGAGGTCCAGCCAGACTTCAAGATACAGGAGCGACCAGATCAGCAATCGACGATTCTGGCGGCCTTCGAGATGATCGAGAATAAGCGCCTGCGCCGTGGTGCGATCAAGATAAGTCCAGAGCTTGGCATTCGGATTCATCAGCGTGCGGCGCACATAGTCGATGCTCTCGCCACGGAACCAGCTCGCATCCGGTGCCGAGAACCCCTGTTTCAAGGCTTGCGTCACGTCCTCGGGAATATATTTCGACATGGCGGAGCGAAGGATCAGCTTGCCATCATTGGTCTTGCCGAAATAGGTCGCGGTTTTTGAGCCCGGCGTGTTCTCATCAAGCTTCAAAACCTCTCCGAGATTGGCAAGCTTCATGGTCACTGGAACGCGGCCCGCATAATCAACCAGATCATTATCGAGGAACGGCACACGGCTCTCAAGCGATTGCGACATTGAGAGCTTGTCTTCTACCACCAGCAAACCATGCATGAAGGTTTTGGCTTCGAAATAGAGCGAGTGGTTGATGTAATCTTGCGGCGTTTTTAGCTCCGCATCGTGATGCGAAAACACATTGCGGAAAATCGCACGTGGATCGGCATTGCGGCCTTCCGACCCCAAAGGCGCAATCAAATCCGAATAGGATTCCGTTGGCACCAGACGCTGCCAATTTTCGTAATAGCGATCGACATAGTCATCGAAATTCTGCGCACTTGCAGCGCGATAATAGCGCCACGGATAGCCGGCAAAAAGCTCGTCACCGCCCGCACCCGACAGCACCACTTTGCCAAACCGGCTCGCGAGTTTAGCCGCGTAATAATTCGGATAGGATTGGCCAACCCGCGGCTCTTCCAAATGCCAGACGAGTGAACGCATGCAGCGTTCCATATCGCCCGCTTTTAGCACCATTTCATAATGCTCGGTATTGAATTTATACGACATCCGCTCGGCGGCGCGGCGCTCATCAAACGCCATTTCAAGGCCAGAGGCGGATGACATATCAAAGCCAACGGTGAACGTATGCAGCATCGGACGCTGACGCGCTGCAATCGCGGTAATCGAACCTGAGTCCATACCGCCTGAGAGGTAAGAACCAATCGGCACATCGGAGATCAGCTGGCGGCTGACCGCTTGCTGGAACAACCGATCCACTTCTTGCTCGGCCTCTGCGCGATCGGTAATCGACGCATCTTCGACAAAGCGGAAATCCCAATAACGCACAGGCTCGGGCAGGCTTTTCATGCCCGCTTCAATCGTTATCGTTGAGCCCGCCGGCAGCATCTTCACGCCCGCAAACAGCGTGTTGTCCGATATGAAATTCTGGAACGTCATATATTCAGCGAGATGCGTCGGATCGAGCTTCGCCTTAAAACCCGGAAACTTCATAAACGCTTTGATCTCGGAGCCGAACAACAGCGTCTTGCCGTCATACCAATAATAAAGCGGCTTCACGCCAAACCGATCACGCGCCAGCGTCAGGCGCTTGTTGGCCCGATCCCATAGCGCAATCGAAAACATGCCGTTGAATTTGGAAACCGCATCCAAGCCCCATTCGCGAAAGGCGGTAACCACCACTTCGCTATCCCCGCGCGAGCGGAAGGAATGGCCCTTGGCTTCCAAATCGATGCGGAGTTCCTGAAAATTATAGACCTCACCATTATAGGTGAGCACTAGCTTACCGTCCGCCGACGGCATTGGCTGATGGGCGGCATCTGACAAATCAATGATCGACAGACGACGATGGCCAAGGGCCACCGGTCCATCAGTAAATTGACCCTCACCATCGGGGCCACGGTGAACGAGCGCATCCGTCATCGCCTTCAGCGTCACAGGTGACGCGGGCGTTCCGTCAAAATGATAGATGCCTGCTATGCCGCACATGGTTTTCTATTCTCGCTTTATGATCGTCATTGCGAGCGAATAGCGAAGCAACCCAGCCAATGGTTCAAAAAACTGGATTGCTTCGTTGCTTACGCTCCTCGCAATGACGGTATTATTTTGTAAGCTTCGCAATAATGCTGATGCCCGCTTCTTCCGCAAATTCGTGTTCGATGTCGAGGTTCAATTCCTTGCACCAGCCGCGCACCTCTTCCACCGTGTGGCGGCGTGCATTCTTTGGTGCGAACCAGTCGAAATTGATGTGGTTCATTTCATCAAGTGACATTTCAGGGCGATAAAACGCCTTCAGCACGTGCCAATAGAAGAAACGCTGCAAATTGATTTTACCTGCTGGAATCTCCAGCAAATCAACCGGGCGCTTAATATCAATCTCGATGTTCAACTCGCCCAAAATGCGGCCGAGCTCGGAGAGCGGTTCCATCGCCGCCCAGCCTTCTTCCGCCGTCATCATCTGCATCTTGTCACGGATATAATCATCGGTGAATTCACGCACCGGACCTTTTTTGCGGTAGACATAAAACACCACACGCCCGCCGACCTTCACGTGTTTGGTGACGGCGGCTAGCGCGTTGAAGGTGTTGTCCGTATGGTGCAAAACACCTTCCGAGAACACGATATCAACCGAGCGCTCAGGCACGGGAATCTGGTTCAAATCGGCCTGAATAAATCCGGCTGACCAACCGCGTTCGGCAAAGCGAGCGGAGGCGACATCAACAGCGGTTGAAACATCCACGCCGAGATAATGCACATGGTCCATCACAGGGCCAAACAGCGCAATGCCGGAAAGCGCTGCACCGCAACCAGCATCCAAAATAATCGGATACTCGCCATGCTCTTTAAACCAAGGTGCAAATGGCACATCGCCATATTTCTGCACAAGCCAGGTGCGCATATGGTCAGCAACCGAGCCTTCAAACGTATCGCGCTTGGCCCATTTAAAGCCGAACGTCTCGCGGGTTTGCTCTTGCGCGGCCGATACAAATTCAGCCGAACGCGGAATGCCCGCGACCGTTGTAATCTGACGGCCATTGGCGGTAGCACTCGCGCCTTCCGCCGGAACTTGAACGCCCAATAAATCCGATAACCATTGCGGCTGCGACATGATCAATGGCCTTTCGCAATCGAGCGGATGCACTCGATGACATAAGAGTAATCATCTTCGCTCATACGGTTATGCAGCGGAATAGCCATCGTATTGTTTTCGCAATCCTTGGCGCCCGGAAAATCTTCCGGCTTAATGTTATAGCGCTCGCGGTAATAGCCGAGCATGTGGATGGCATGCGTGCCGGGCCGCGTGGCAACGCCCATCGCATGCAGCTTCGCCATGATCTCGTTGCGCGGCAGCGGGGAAAGCTTCGGGTCGACATAGGTAACATAAGCCTGCCAAGCATGGCGCACATCGTTTGGCACCACAGGCTGACGCAGCCATTCGATATCGGCAAGCTCTTCGCGGTAGCGACGTGCGGCGACATCACGCTCGTCAATAAAGCGATCAAGCTTTGTCATCTGCACAAGGCCGATGGCGGCTTGAATATCCGTCATGCGGTAATTGAAGCCCAATTCGTCAAAGTCCGGCAGCAGATAAGGCTGCGCGCCGCGATGCCGCATTTCTTCCGACACAGACGCGCCATGGTTACGCAATACCTGCGCTTTGGCAGCGACATCGTCATGGATGGTGGTCATCATACCGCCCTCGCCCGTCGTGATCGACTTGCGCGGATGGAAGGAGAAACACGCCGCATCGCCCAAAGCACCCGCTGGCGTGCCTTTATAGGATGCGCCTGCAGCACAAGCGCCGTCTTCAACAATCTTCACATGCTTGGGTAGAACCGCGCGCAAGCCATCCATGTCGGCGCAGAGGCCAAACAGATGCACTGGCATTACAGCCTTGGTGCGTTCCGTTACCTTTTCGGCAACAGACGCTGGATCAATATTGTTGGTGCGCGGATCAACATCGCACAGCACTGGAATGGCATTGCAATAAAGCACCGCATTGGCGGTAGCGACCCACGTAAAGGAAGGCACAATCACCTCGTCACCGGGGCCGATATCCATAGCGGCTAAAGCGAGATGCAAAGCCGTTGTGCAGCTTGTTGTAGCCAGCGCATGCGGCACGTTGTGGCGTGCTGCAAATTGCTTTTCAAACTCGGCCACTTTCGGGCCTTGCGTGAGCCAACCCGATTCAATCGGGCCACGCACGGCCTGCCATTCTTCTTCGCCCATCGAAGGCAATGCGATCTGGACGGTTCTTTTTTCC